>CAKPLQ010000035.1 GCA_934167685.1 uncultured Clostridia bacterium
TTCCGGTTGGCTCTATTCCATTTTCTTTACATACTTTTACTATTTTCTCGATTTCTTCTGCTGGTTTTAGAAATACACTTCCGGTTGGCTTTATTCCATTTTCTTTACATATTTTTATTATTTTATCTATTTCTTCTGCTGGTTTTAGAAATACACTTCCGGTTAGCTCTATTCCATTTTCTTTACATACTTTTACTATTTTATCTATTTCTTCTGCTGTATGCTTAAATACATTTCCGGTTGGCTCTATTCCATTTTCTTTACATGCTTTTACTATTTTCTCGATTTCTTCTGCTGTCTTTTGAAATACAGTTCCGGTTGGCTCTATTCCATTTTCTTTACATACTTTTACTATTTTCTCGATTTCTTCTGCTGGTTTTAGAAATACACTTCCGGTTGGCTTTATTCCATTTTCTTTACATATTTTTATTATTTTATCTATTTCTTCTGCTGGTTTTAGAAATACACTTCCGGTTAGCTCTATTCCATTTTCTTTACATACTTTTACTATTTTCTCTATTTCTTCTGCTGTTTTAAAAAATACACTTCCGGTTGGCTCTATTCCATTTTCTTTACATACTTTTACTATTTTCTCGATTTCTTCGATTGTACTTCTTGAGTATGCTGCTTGTAAAACATTTTTCTTTTTAAACTCAGGAAATTTTCTTTCTATTTCTTTTATTCTATCTACAGGAATCCTTAATATTGTTGTTCTTGCATTCAAATATCTTATGCCATAGTTCTCAATTATATATTGGTATGTTCTTTTGAGTTCTGATGGTTCTGTTGATAATATATGCAAACATCCATCTACACTATATTTAGTTATTCTCTCTTTTTTTAGAAATTCATAATTAATTTTTATATTTTCAACATTTCGATACAATATACTAGGACATTTTTCTATATTTCTAGGTTCTATATTTACTTCATCTCTCAAAAAGTCTAAAGCATAACATATATTGTCATATTCGCCATATTTTAGTATATTTTCATTAGTATCAACTAATTTATCATAGTCAATTTTATAAATATTACAAATTTCTTTTAATCCGGCTTCACTTATCATTCTTTCACTTCCACTTCTATACAAGTTCTTCTACTAAATCAATATTTGACTCTATTATTTCTACATAATTATCTCCGAGCCTTTCAACTAATTCATCAAATTTTCTTTTAAAATCTTTTGGAAAATAAGTAAATATAATTGGACATCTTTCAAATATTCCAACATAATCATCAAATTTCAATTCTCTTAGGTACTTTAAATTTTCTTCTATTATATCTATATTTGATAATATAATTTCATATATTTCTTTACCATATACTTCTTTCATGGTTTGTAAATCTATTTTCATCCTTAGTCTCCTTTATATTATCATTATTGTATTTTAGTAACTTCTTTTAATGCTAACTCTAATGCTTTCATATTTCCATCTATTACTTCTGGCTTTTTAGCAAATTTATGTTTAAATGAAGTTTTCATATCTTCAAGTAATTCTTCATCTGTCATAACACCTGCAACTTTTACAATTGCAGCAAGCATTGGTGTATTAGGAAAATATTTTCCAAGAGCTTCCTCTGATATCTTTCTAGCATCAATTGTATATACTGCTCCTTCATATCCTTTTAATACTTCTTTTAATTGTTCTGGTGTTTTTGTTGTATTTATTACAATTGCACCATCTTTTTTTAGTCCTGCTGTAACAGGTACTGATGTTAATAGTGTGTCATCTACAACTACTACATAATCAGGTTCATATATGTTACTATGTATTGTTATTGGTGTATCACTTATTCTGTTATATGCTGTTATTGGTGCTCCCATTCTTTCTGGTCCATATTCTGGGAATCCTTGAATATATTTACCAGTATTAAATGCTGCATCTGCTAATAATAATGAAGCTGTTTTTGCCCCTTGGCCGCCTCTTCCATGCCATCTAATTTCAATTAAGTTCTTCATTGAATTTAGCCTCCTTTTTGTTTTTATTATTTATGTTTAAATACATAAATAGCAAGCTTGGAAACTCTTTCCATAACTTGCTTAAAGTATATTATTATTTTGTTTTAATGTCAAGTATTAAACTACATATTCAATTTTATTATTAGGAAAATATTTATGCATCTGCTCTCTTAAAAAAATCTCTGCTTCTCTTCTATTTTTTTCTTTATATCCATATTTACCATTTCCTCTTCCTGTCATAATTTCTTTGTTATATAAATTAATTGCATTTGGAAATGCTTCTTCATTTATTTTTGTATGAACATAGCTATATGTCATAAATATTATTTCAAAAAATGCTGTTCTTCTTGCTTTCTCTGCTAATTCAATACTTAAGGTTTGAATTAGTTCTGAATATAATTGTTGCCAATTTTCTACTAATATTACCGGTGCTATTAATATACCTATTTTGTATCCCGCTTCTGCCAACTTATTTATTGCCTCTATTCTTCCTTTTAATCTTGATGTTCCAAATTCTACTTTATTTATAATTTCTGCCGGATTTACACTCATTCTAATAACTATTCTCCCATTATGTTTTAATGGTAATATATCATCTACCATATCAAATTTTGTTGGTAATGTTAAAAATCCCTTTTCTGTATTTGCAAAATTTTCTATTGTCCATACTAAATTTCCTGTAATTGTATTTTCTAATATCAAGTCACTATTGCTTCCTATCTCAAATGTTAATTGTTTTTCACTTTTTTGTGCTGTTTTAATTATTTTTTCTAACATCTGCTCTCTATTTACAAACAACCTCAAATATGCACATTTGTTGTAATTGCATACTAAATAGCAATACATACACATTGCCGTACAACCTGATGAAGTATATGGTACCAAATAATCTGATGTTTTATGATTTTCCACAAATTTATGTGTCTTTCTCACTCCTATTATTAAATTACTTTTCATGTTTGCAAATTCTGAATTTTGCTTTTTTCTCATCTCTTCTATATTATTATGATTTTCTATCTCTATCTTCGGTATTTCTTTGTATTGTTCCATTAACTGTTGTCCTAATGGATAATTTACAATTTCTTTTTCAAAATAAATAGCTTTAGGTTTAAACATAAAAACGCTCCTTTTTTATATTGTGCCCAAAGCTATAAATCTTATTTATTTTCTTTTATAAACTACATATTCATATTTAAAGTCATTTTCTCCGTCTTTTGGACCTTCTTCTCTGCTAATTTCTTGCCATATATCTGGATTTATTCTTGGAAAAACCGTGTCTCCTTCAAAATCTTTATCGATTTCTGTAACATACATTTTTGTTACATATGGCATTAATAAATTGTATATCATAGCTCCGCCTATTACAAAGTTTTCATTTTCGTCTTCTATGTATTGTTGAATTTGTAACATTGAATGAACTATTTCTATATTTTCGTTATCTATTTTAAAGTCTGGATTTTGACTAAATATAATATGTTTTCTATTTGGAAGTATTCTTCCGATTGATTCAAATGTTTTTCTTCCCATTATTATATTGTGGTTTATTGTTAATTCTTTGAATCTTTTTAAATCATCTGGTATATTCCATAATAATTTATTATCTTTTCCTATAGTATTATTTTTTGCTTTTGCTACTATTATACTTAACATTTCTTTGCACTCCTTTATTCTGCTACTGGTATTTTACCAATTTTCACTTCTTTATTATAATCATAATCTTTTATTTCAAAGTCTTCTACTTTGAATTCATAGAAGTCTTTTGTTGGATTATTAATGACTAGTTTTGGTTTACATTCTACTGGTTTTGCTTCTAATAATTTTTTTACTAGTGGTACATGTCTATCATATATATGACAATCTCCTATATTGTGTGTCAATGTTCCTGGTTTTAGTCCTGCAACTTGAGCAAACATACATTGTAATGTTGCATATTGCATTACATTCCATCCATTTGCTGTTAACATATCTTGTGAACGTTGATTTAATATCAAGTGTAATTTTCCTTCTTTTACTAACCATTGTGTTCCATATGCACATGGTTCCAAGTTCATATCTTTTAGTTCTTCATGGTTAAATAAATTTGTCATTATTCTTCTGCTTGATGGATCATTTTTTAATAAATATAACACGTAATCAACTTGGTCCATTTCTTTTATTCCATCTTTTGTCTTAAATTCATATTTTTTTGCTAATTGATATCCATAAGCTTTTCCTATTGTTCCATCTTCTCCAGCCCATTGATCCCATATGTGTGAATTTAGTTCACTTATTTTGTTTGATTTTTTTTGCCATATCCATAATATTTCGTCTATTGCATTTTTGATTGTTTTGCTGTTATTTCTAAGTGTTATCATTGGAAATTCTTTTTCCAAGTCATATTTATTTTGCACTCCTACTATTGAATAGTAATTGGCTTCTGTTCCATCTTCCCATCTTGTTCTTACATTTGTTCCTTCTGATGAATATCCATTTTTTAATATTTCTTCACATGTTTTTATAAAATTTTCGTCTGCTTGTGTCATTAATTTGTCCTCCTTTTATTATGACTCTTACTTTTTTAATATATCATAATAATCTAACCTTGTAAATTGTTTTTACAAAAAAGTTACATATAGATTTTATCAATAAAATTAGAGCTATGTTTCCATAGCTCCTTTAGTTCTGGTTATTTGGCAGGTGTGCCAATTCCTGCATCTCTTTTGACCTCTAGGGTGTGTGGATGGCACAATTGTCCACTTCAAATAACCTCTTAGTTTGTATCATAACAGATTTTTACATTTTTTTCAACAGATATTACAAAATTTAGTCTTCCCACTTTGGCACATATTCCTCTTCATGCTCGCCTAATTCCTGAATATACCCATTCTCTAACTCTAATTCATATAAGTAATTTTCAACATCTTCATATTCTTCTCTAGTTAGTTTTCTATTCAGCTCGTCCAATTCTCTAGCTTTATATGTAGGAAAATACTGTGCCATCATACTTATATATATATTGTTGTCCATATTTTCCTTTATCCATTTTAAAACATTTTTACTATTCTCTATTTGATTTGGTAAAATTAAATGTCTTATCATTAAACCTTTTTGCATTATTCCATCTTTATTCAATTGTGGTGCTCCTACTTGTCTATACATCTCTTTTATTGCTAATGTTGCTATTTCGAAATAATTATCCACTTTTGAATATCTTTTTCCTAACTCATTATAGTAATATTTTAAATCTGGTAAATAGATATCAATATATCCTTCTAACAACTTTAATGTTTCCACATTTTCATACCCATTTGTATTATATACTATTGGGATTTTTAAACCTTTATTTCTTGCTTGTTTTATTGCTTCTATAATATGTAAAACATAACTTGTTGGAGTTACTAAATTTATATTTTCTACACCTTTTTCTTGTTGTTTTATCATTATATCAGCAAGCTCTTCTATAGTTATTTCTTTTCCTTTGCCTAATTGGCTTATTTCGTAGTTTTGGCAAAAGAGACAGTTCATATTACAGTTAGAAAAGAAAATTGTGCCAGAACCGATTCTCGCCGGAAATACATGGTTCTTCAAAGTTATGTGTAGAGTATAAAGCAATCTTTATTTTATTATTTGATTTACATCTTCCTATATATTTATTTCTATCTATTCCACACTTATGTGGACATATTGTGCATTTTTCTAGCATATCTTTTTCTCCTTTATAGTAACTATTTTAGCACTTTTTATCTATTTCATCAATATTGTCTATTATATCTTTGCATTCTTTCCAATTAGTAACTTTAACACATTCATAATCTGTAGACATCTTTTTTACAATTTCTTTTGTATTATCAGTCGAATTTAAATCTGTAACAATTATATCTTTAATAAATTCCTCCTTGCCATATAGAATCTTAAATAAAATTGAACGCAAAAATCCTTCTATTCTTTCCTCTTGATTTTTTACAGCAATTATTATATAAATTCCATCTTCTTTTAAATTAGTATATGTACACATATATATTATTTGCTTGATTAATTCAAACAAGCCATAAAGAGCAAGTGTCCAAAGTACTGAATTTATAACAAAATTCTCCATACCTTTTTCCTCCCTATGGCTATAATATGTCATTAAAACTTATATGTTACATTTCTATTATTTTTTCCCATGGTAACTCTGGCTTTCCAAAATGACCATAATTTGTTGTTTTTGTAAATATTGGTTCACGTAATCCTAAATATTCTATAATTCCTTTTGGAGTTAAATCAAATTTATTTCTTATTTTTTCTTCTATTTCTTCTTCTGATATTGTATTTGTTCCAAAAGTATCAACAAATATTGACATTGGTTGTTCTACACCAATTGCATATGCTACTTGAAGTTCACATTTTTTAGCATATCCATTTGCAACAATATTTTTTGCAATATGACGCAACATATATGCTGCACTTCTGTCTACTTTTGTTGCATCCTTTCCAGAAAATGCTCCTCCACCATGACGTGCATATCCACCATATGTGTCTACAATAATTTTTCTTCCTGTCAATCCTGTATCTCCTAAAGGTCCTCCTATTACAAATCTTCCTGTTGGATTGATATAATATTTTGTATTTTCATCTAAATACTTTTCTGGAATTACTGCATTAATTACTTTATCTTTTATATCTGTTATTAGTGCATCCATGTCTATACCATCTTTATGTTGTGCTGATATTAAAATAGTATCTATTCTTTTTACTGTATTTCCTTCATATTCAACAGTAACTTGAGTTTTTCCATCTGGTCTAAGATATGGTAATATTCCTGTTTTACGTACTTCTGTAAGTCTTTTGGCTAATTTATGTGCCATTGATATTGCAAAAGGCATGTATTCTTCTGTTTCACTTGATGCATATCCAAACATTATTCCTTGGTCTCCTGCACCTCCAATATCTACCCCTTGCGCTATATCTGAACTTTGTTTTGTTATATTTATATCTATTTTACAAGTTCTATAATCTATATCTAAATCAGCATCATCATATCCTATTTCTTTAATTCTATCTCTTACGATTTTTTCTATATTTAATTCTGCATTTGTTGTTAATTGTCCAGCAATTGTTATTTGGTTTGCAGATGCAAATGTTTCCACTGCTACTCTTGAATATTTATCTTGCTTTAAGGCTTCATCTAATATTGTATCTGAAATGTAATCACATAATTTATCTGGATGTCCTTCTGTTACACTTTCGGATGTAAAATAAAATCTTTTCATATTTTCTCCTCCTATTACTAAAATTGCTTCCCTTTTGCAAAGTAAAAACTCCTAGCTTATGCTAAGAGTTAATTTTATTTCTAATCATCACTCAAAGCTACTGCTTTGCCGGTATTAGCACCTTGTCTTTATGATAGGTTGCTGTGGGATTAACGAGCCGTTCTCTACTCCACTCTTGATAATTTATATTCAATTTTATTAAACTAGTTGTAATATAGCTACTTCAGCTCCGTCTCCTCTACGAGGTCCAGCTTTTATTATTCTTGTATATCCTCCAACTCTACCTTCGTATTTTGGAGCTATTTCGTTGAATAATTTATCTAATAAATCTATATTATTTCCATTTTCGTCTTTTACTTTATTGATTTTTGTCATCATTTTTCTTCTTGCATTTAATCTTGATGGCATATCTTTTTGTCTTTTTTCAGTTGTTTCTTCTTTAACAACTTTTAGATATTCTTTACCATTTTTGCTTTTTACTAATTCTGTAACTTTGTTACCTTTAGAATCTAATTTTGCTTTTACAACTTTAGCATCTACTGTTTCAAAGTTGTCTTTTTCTTTTATTGCTAATGATATTATGCTATCTGTTATTGCTTTAACTTCTTTTGCTCTTGCTTCTGTTGTTTCGATTTTTCCGTGTAAGATTAAATCTGTTGTTAATGTTTTTAACATAGCATTTCTTATATCAGTTGTTCTACCTAATTTTCTATTTGTTGCCAATTTTTTTCACCTTCCTCTTCTATTTGTCAGGGGACACATCTTCTTCACAGGTATTCCTCTAGGGACAAGATATGTCCCCTACCCTTATGAACTAGTGATTACCCTTTCTTCATATACTTTTGATAATTTTATTCGTCCTCTTCGGCGAAATTTAGTCCTAATGAATGTAATTTTGCAATTACTTCATCTAATGATTTCTTTCCTAAATTTCTAACTTTCATCATATCACTTTCAGATTTATTTGTTAAATCTTCAACTGTAGCTATACCAGCTCTTTTTAAACAGTTGAATGAACGTACAGATAATTCCAATTCTTCTATAGAAGTTTCTAATACTTTTTCTTTTTTAGATTCTTCTTTTTCTATCATTACTTGTGTATTTCTTGTTGCTTCTGATAAATCTATGAATAATTCTAAATGTCCTGTCATTACTTTAGCAGCTAAACTTAATGCTTCGTGAGCTTTTAAGCTACCATCTGTCCAAACTTCAATTATTAATTTATCATAGTCAACCATTTGGCCTACTCTAGTGTTTTTTACTTGATAATTTACTTTTTTTACTGGTGTATAAATTGAATCTATTGGAAGCACAGATATGTCTTGATTAGGTTTTTTGTTTTTTTCTGAAGGGGAATATCCTCTTCCCATATCTGCTGTCAATTCCATTATCAACTGTCCACCTTCTGATACAGTTGCTATATGTAAGTCTGGATTTAAGATTTCAACTGTCCCATCTGTTACGATGTCTGCTGCAGTGACTTCTCCCTCTCCTTTAAAGTTAATTCTCATAACTTTTTCTTCGTTCTCAGCAAATTTTAATCTAACATTTTTTAAGTTAACTATAATTTCTGGAACATCTTCTACAACATTTGGTATGCTTGAAAATTCATGTAATACTCCTTCTATTTTAACACTAGTTATTGCACAACCAGTTAATGAAGAAAGTAATATTCTTCTTAATGAATTTCCTATTGTTACCCCATATCCTCTTTCTAATGGTTCGCATACAAATTTTGCATAATTATTTGCATCATCAACCTCTAGACATTCAATATTTGGCTTTTCAAATTCTATCATTTCTACCTCCTAATATTTTAAAAACTATTTAGAGTAAAGCTCTACTATTAAATGTTCTTCAACTGGAATATCAACATCTTCTCTAGATGCTAATCTTACTACTTTACCACTTAAAGTTTCATTATTTAATTCTAACCATGCTGGAACTGGCCTTGCTGCATTTGCTTCTACATTTGCTTTTATTGTTGCATTATCTTTCTTTATTTCTCTAACTGTGATTACATCTCCAGCTTTTACTAAGTATGATGGAATATCAACTTTCTTTCCATTCACTTCGAATTGTCCATGGTTTACTAATTGTCTAGCTTGTGCTCTTGAAACACCAAATCCTAGTCTGTAAACTACATTATCTAATCTGCTTTCTAATATTTGTAATAAGTTTTCACCTGTTACTCCTTTTTTATTAGATGCCATTTCGAAATATCCTCTAAATTGTTTTTCTCCAACTCCATAGTATGATTTTGTTTTTTGTTTTTCTCTTAATTGAGTTCCGTATTCAGAAAGTTTTGCTCTTTTTTGTCCATGTTGTCCTGGTGCATAGTTTCTTCTTGAGATACTACATTTGTCAGAATAACATCTTGAACCTTTTAAGAACAATTTTTGTCCTTCTCTACGGCAAATACGACATTGTTCGTCTGTATAACGTGCCATTTTATATTTACACCTCTTTCTATTTACTCTATCTTGTTGATGTGTTCTATCGGGGACACATCTTTTCCCCTTGTATTCCTCTTAGGACAAGATATGTCCCGCGCAGGGTTACTACATTATTTATTATACTCTTCTTCTTTTTGGTGGTCTACAACCATTGTGTGGGATTGGTGTTACGTCTTTAATACTGCTAATTTCAAGACCTGCTGATTGAAGTGCCCTTATTGCAGCTTCTCTTCCAGCTCCTGGTCCCTTAACATATACTTCTACAGTTTTTAATCCGTGTTCCATTGCTGTTTTAGCTGCAGTTTCAGCAACTTCTCCAGCAGCAAATGGTGTGCTTTTTCTTGAACCTTTAAATCCTAATCCTCCAGCACTTCCCCATGAAATTGTATTTCCCTTTGTGTCTGTGATTGTAACTATTGTATTGTTAAAGCTAGAATGAATATGTGCTTCACCTTTATCGATGTTTTTTCTGTTTCTTCTAGCTACTGGTTTTTTAGCTCCATTTTTGTTTGCCATTTCTTTATTTTCCCTCCTTAATTAGAGTTTGATGTTTCCATCAACTTTTATATGTTTCGCTTTATATTTTTATTTTTTTGATTTGCTTACTAATTTTCTTGGACCTTTTCTTGTACGAGCATTAGTTTTTGTTCTTTGTCCTCTTACTGGAAGACCTCTTCTATGTCTTAATCCTCTGTAGCATCCAATTTCTGTTAGTCTTTTTATATTAAGTGATACTTCTCTTCTTAAGTCACCCTCAACTTTGTATGATTCGTCAATAACTTTTCTTATGCTATTTACTTCATCATCAGTTAAGTCTTTTACTCTAGTATCTGGATTTATACCAGCTTTTGCTAATATTTTTTGTGAACTAGATACTCCTATACCATAAATATATGTAAGTCCTATTTCTACTCTTTTTTCTTTAGGTAAATCTACTCCTGCTATACGAGCCATGTCTTTTACACCTCCAAATTTTTTCTTCTTTTTTGTTTGAATTTTTATTTAAGTGTTGTCCTATTTTTACTTAAAGGTGAAATGCACTAGCTCATGCTAGTCTTTAAGTTTTATTTTGGACATATATATAAACACAAATTTGATATGTAAACTTTTTCAAGTCTAACAGCCGCTACCTCATTTGTGTTATAAACAATTTTAGGTTACCCTTGTCTTTGTTTGTGTTTAGGGTTTTCACATATAACTCTAATTACACCTTTTCTTTTTATTACTTTACATTTGTCACACATTTTTTTTACTGATGGTCTTACTTTCATTTTATTCCCTCCTTTGCTATGGACAAGGGGCACATCTTCTTCACCGGTATTCCTCTAGGGATAAGATATGTCCCTTCCCCGTGTGAGCTGGTGATTACCCTTTTTCCAATTTATATATTATTTGGGTTAATTGATTGTTGTCTTTATTTTGCTCTCCAAGTGATTCTTCCTCTTGTTAAGTCATATGGTGATAATTCTACTTTTACTTTATCACCTGGTAGAATTTTTATATAATTCATTCTTAGCTTTCCTGAAATATGTGCTAATATTTGATGCCCATTTTCAAGCTCTACTTTGAAATTGGTATTTGGTAAAGTTTCTACAACTGTACCTTCTACTTCTATTACATCCTCTTTTGCCAAGTCCTTTTACCTCCTTTTTAAAGAGTTATATTTATATAGAAATTTTATGATTTTAGACATAAACTTTCCATAATATCCTATTTTTTAATATTAACTCATACATTATATAATATTTTTATAGCATTGTCAATAGCTCTGGCTCATTTTCTGTAATTAAAATTGTGTTTTCATAATGTGCTGCTAAGCTTCCATCTTGTGTTACAATTGTCCATCCATCTTCTAATTCCCAAATGTCAGGTTTTCCTTGTATTACCATTGGCTCTATTGCTAGAGTCATACCTGGTTCAAGTCTTATCCCTCTTCCTGCTTTGCCATAATTAGGAATCTCTGGTTCTTCGTGCATGTCTTTTCCAATTCCATGTCCTTCAAATTCTCTTACTACTGAATACCCTTGTGATTTTACATATTCACCTATTGCATGTGATATGTCACCTATTCTATTTCCTTTTTTAGCATATTTTATTCCCTCAAAAAATGCTTGTTTTGTTACTTCCACTAATCTTTTGGCTTCTTCTGATACATTTCCAACTAAAAATGTTCTAGCAGCATCTCCATTATATCCGTTTTTTAATGCCACTAAATCAACACTCACAATATCTCCATCTTTTATTATTCTCTTTTTTGATGGAACACCATGTATTACTTCATCATTTATTGATATACATGTTGCAGCAGGATAAGGAGGAACTCCCCTTATTCCTGGATCATATCCTTTTTCTGCTGAAACTGCACCATATTTTTTCATTGTTTCTTCTGCAATTCTATCTATGTCAGCTGTTGTCATTCCTGGCTTAATTGCTTCTTCTATTGCTTTATGTGTTAGCGCTGTTACACGACCTGCTTCTCTCATTAGTTCAATTTCTCTTTTTGATTTTATTGTAACCATTTTCTACGCTTCCTTTCTAATTTCAAACAACTTATTTTTTTATTTCTTTTATTATATCTTCTGCTGCATCTTTTCCCATATGATTTGCAGTAATACTTACTGTTTCTGTTTTTAACACTCCTTTAGCTTGATAGTACTCTACTAATGGACTTGTTTTTTCTTCATATATTTCCAATCTTCTTTTTATTGCTTCTGGGTCTGAATCATCTGCTCTTTGTTTTAAAGGAGCACCACATCTATCACAAATTCCCTCTACTTTAGGTGGATGTAGTTTTGTATTATATGTTGCTTTACACTCTTGATTTGTGCATACTCTTCTTGTTAACATTCTGTCTATTAATTCTTCTTTTGGTGTTACTAAATTTACAACTAAGTCGATTTTTTCTCCCTTAGATTCTAATATTTGGTCTAATTTTTCAGCTTGTTCTATAGTTCTTGGGAATCCATCTAATATTGCTCCATTTTTTGCATCTTCCCATGTTAATCTATCCTCTACCATTGGTACTGTTATTTCATCTGGAACTAAATTTCCTTTTGATATATATTTATCGGCTTCTACTCCTAGTTGTGTTTTTTCACTTATATTTTTTCTGAATATGTCTCCTGTTGATATTTGTGGTAAACCTGTTTGTTCACTTATTATCCCTGCAACAGTTCCTTTTCCTGTTCCTTGTGCACCTAACATAATAATATTCATTATTTTTTCTTCCTTTCTCTTCTAAAAAAATATTTGCCCCTAACTTTTAGAGGCTTTCTTTCGTAATTTTGCAATTCTATTTTAGCCTATTTTCCTTAGTTTGTCAATTATTTTCAAAAAAAATACACTTATCTTTTGATAAGCGCATTTTTATTTTTTCTTTTATTCTAAAAATCCTTTATAATGTCTCATTACTAATTGAGATTCTAATTGTTGTACTGTTTCTAGAGCAACACCTACAACGATTAATATTGAAGTTCCACCAAATGAAACATTCAAACTTGTAAATCTTAATAGCATTGGTATTATAGCAATTACTGCTAAAAATAGACCACCAAATACTGTTAATTTTGTTATTATTGATGATAAATATTCTGTTGTTGGTTTTCCTGCTCTAATTCCAGGTATAAATCCACCATTTTTCTTAATATTATTTGATACTTCTGCTGGATTAAATGTAGCATAAGTATAGAAAAATGTAAATGCAACTATCAATATCAAGTATACAATTGCATTTGCTAATGAATATCCCCATCCTACACTTGAAGATGATGTTGCCATAGAGAATTTATAAACTCCTGACCAAAATCCTGATAGATTTTGAACATCAGCAAACATAGATATTATCATTGCTGGGAATGTCATAAATGATGATGCGAAGATTACTGGCATTACTCCTGCCATAGCAAGTTTTAATGGAATAAATGTACTTTGTGCTCCAACCATTTTTCTTCCTACAACTTTTTTAGAATATTGTACTGGAACTCTTCTTTCAGCTTGTTGTACAAATACTACTCCTGACACTAAAATTATTGCTCCTACTACAATTCCAATTGCAGTAATTAATCCAATTGTACTAAATCCTGAAGATGTTACAATTAAATTCCAAATAGTCGTTACAGCTCCTGGTAATCCTGATATAATTCCTATGAATATTATCATTGATATACCATTTCCAATTCCTTTGCTTGTGATTTGTTCACCAAGCCACATTAGTAAAGATGTTCCTGCTACTAATGAAGAAACTACTAATATTCCTGTTAGCCATCCTTCATTAATGAATATTCCTGCTTTTCTATATGATAAGTAAATTCCTATTGCTTCTACTAGAGCTAAGATTATTGTTATAATCTTAGTCCATCTATTTATTATTTTTCTTCCTTCTTCTCCACCTTCTTTAGAGATTCTCTCTAATGATGGGATAATCATTGTTAATAATTGAACAACAATTGAAGCTGTTATATAAGGACTTACTGACATTGCAAATACTGAAAATCTTGAGAAAGCTCCTCCTGAAATTATATCTATAAATCCTGCAATTCCATTGTTAGAGCTCATAGATTCATTTAATACTATTGTATTTACACCAGGTACTGTTATAAAACATCCTAATCTAAATAAAACAATAAGTATTAATGTATATATCAATCTTTTTCTTACATCTGGTGTTTTTAAAGCGTTCTTTATCGTTTTAAACAACTAAATCACCTCTGCCTTTCCGCCTAGGGCTTCAATTTTTTCCTTAGCAGTTGCAGTAAATTTTGTAGCTTTAACATTTACTTTTTTCTCTAAAGTTCCTGTTGCTAATACTACTATTCCGTCATTTATTTTTCCGATTATTCCTTCTTCTACTAAGCTTTCTGCTGTTACATCTGTTGCTTTTGTTTTATTTAGCATTGTTAATGTTACTTCTGTATAGTTCTTAGAGTTTCTATTTGTGAATCCTCTTTTTGGTAATCTTCTATATAATGGTGTTTGACCTCCTTCGAAGCCTCTTCTTACTCCACCACCACTTCTTGCTTTTTGTCCTTTATGTCCTCTTCCTGCTGTTTTTCCATTTCCAGAACCTATACCACGTCCAAGTCTTTTT
>CAKPLQ010000036.1 GCA_934167685.1 uncultured Clostridia bacterium
GGATTTTGTTTTCTAAACTTTTCCAATTCTATATAATAATACTTTACATCATTATTGATTTCTTTTCTTTGAATAAAACTTTTAAAAAAAATCAAGACTTTAAAATTTCTTTTGCCATTCCTAAGTTGCTTTTGTACTATAAATTCAGTACACATCTAATATAACATATCTTACTACATTTGACAAGACCTTTTTTTATAACAAATATTACAAAAAAGACTTGAAATTTTCACAATAAAATATTATTATATAATAAGCAAAAATAACAAAGGAGGAAATATTAATGGCAAGAACTTCAAAGAAGAAAGAAGAATCTATAGAAAACACAGAAGAAAGCACAAAAACACAAAAAAGCAAAAAAATCAAAAACGCAACAGCCACTGAAAATACTGAAGCAACTCTAAGCAATCCAAGCGGTGAAACTAATTTAGAGGATTTAAAAAATATTTTGCAAGACCTAAAAACAGTATTAACAAATTTAGGAGTAAATATTTCTGAATTAGAAGTATCACTTTCTCCAGAAAAAACAGCAAAAAAAGAAGAAAAAACAAAGGACAGTAACGTTCTTTTAATATCAGAAACACAAAGCAAAGTTGTATTACCATATAAAATAGAAGACGTAAATAAAATACTTGAAACAAACAAAAAATATACAACAGTCCAAGAAGTAATTGATGGCGAATATACACTTCCTATTGAAAAATATAAAAATTCATCAAAATCAAGATTCAAAGAAGCCTACAATCTAATGAGAAAAAAAGAAAAAGCCTCTGTATTTGACAGTTTAAGTTTAGCAACAGAAGTCATTTTTAATAGTTCACTTAATCCGGCAGTAATTACAGCGTGCAACACTTTAAACGAACTTGATGTTTATCTTGACTGCCTATCTTCTAATGAACTAGATAAATTTAATTTCTTTAAAGTAAAATATGAAATAGTACCAAAAAAATAGATGTACCATGAAGTGCCCCAAACTATCCTGGGGTGCTTCAAATTACATCTATTTTTTAATACCTTACTTTTCTAATGCATTAGAAATCAACTTATCTAATAATTCTGAATATTTTATACCTACAGCCTCAAACAATTTAGGATACATACTTATATTAGTAAATCCTGGCATTGTATTTATCTCATTAATATATATTTTATTCGTTTCATTTTCAACAAAAAAATCTACTCTTGCCAAACCCTTGCCATCAATAGCTTTAAATGCTTTTATTGCCAGCTCTTGAATTTGTTTAATTTGTTCTTTTTTAATCTCTGCCGGTATCACAGTTTTAGATTCTGGTATATTATACTTAGCATCAAAACTATAAAAATCTTCTGCAGACAATATTTCTCCAACTGTTGAAACCTTAATTTCTTTTCCATCTAAAATTGCACATTCTACTTCTCTTGCATTAATCCCTTGTTCCACTAAGACCTTCTCATCATATTGCACCGCATTTTCAATTGCCATTTTTAATTCTTCTTTATTAGTAGCTTTTTTTACACCTACTGATGACCCAGAATTCGATGGCTTTACAAACATCGGGAATTTTATCATCTTTGTTATTTCTTCAATTTCAAACTCTTCTTCATCAAAATTTTCTTTAACAATTACATATTGATTATCTCTTTTTCTTACATAAACATATGGTGCCTGTGGAATTCCAGCACGTTCAAAAATTATCTTAGTATATGCTTTATCCATCCCAACACTCGAAGCCAACACCCCACATCCTACATAAGGAACTTTTAACATTTCTAGCATCCCTTGAATTGTTCCATCTTCTCCTCCAATTCCATGTAATACTGGAAAAACAACATCTAATTCCTTTAATGTCCATATAAGATTATAAATTTCTTCTTGTTCTCCATTCTTTACTTCATACCATTTTCCATATTTATTAATATAAATTTCGTATATCTCATATTTTTCTTTATCTAAATTTTCTATAACAGATTTGGCAGACATTTCGGATACATCATGTTCTGTTGATATTCCACCATATATAACTCCTAGTTTTACCATAACAAACCTCCTGTTTTTTACTTCATATATATGTTACTATATAAATAAATATGCACCGTTGGGACCGGTTCTCTGCCGTGCATTTTTTATTTTTGCACCGTTGGGACCGGTTCCCTGCGGTGCAGTTTATTTTAATCTATGCATTGCTTCTATTGTATTTTCTCTAGTTGCAAATGCAGTTAATCTGAAATATCCTTCTCCACTAGGACCAAATCCGCTTCCTGGAGTTCCTACTATGTTGTATTCATGTAATAGTTTATCGAAAAATTCCCAAGAAGTTAATCCATCTGGAACTTTTAGCCAAATATATGGTGCATTTATTCCTCCATATACTTTATATCCTGCATTTTCTAAGCCTTCTCTTATTATTTTCGCATTTTCCAAATAATAATCAATATTTTCTTTTATTTGTCTTTGTCCTTCTTCAGTATAAATCGCCTCTGCAGCCTTTTGTATGATATATGAAGCTCCATTAAATTTAGTACATGTTCTTCTATTCCATAATTTATTAAGTTCTACACTTTTACCTTCTTTTGTATAGCCTTTAACTCCCTTCGGAATTATCATATATCCACATCTTAGACCCGTAAATCCTGCTGTTTTTGAGTAGCTTTTAAATTCTATTGCAACTTTCTTAGCCCCCTCAACTTCATATATACTTCTAGGAATGTTTTTCTCAGTTATAAAAGCTTGATATGCTGAATCATATAATATGACTGATTTATTTTCTATTGCATAATCAACCCACTTTTTCAACTCTTCCTTTGTTAATACAGTTCCTGTGGGATTGTTTGGAAAACACAAATAAATTATATCTACCTTTGTATCAGGCAATTCCGGTTTAAAATCATTTTCTTTATTTACTGGAAGATATACTATTTTTTCATACATTCCTGTTTTAGAATTGTAATTTCCACTTCTTCCAGACATAACATTAGTATCTAAATATACTGGATAAACTGGGTCTGTAATAGCCACTTTATTATCTGTTGCAAAAATATCGACTATATTTCCACAATCACATTTAGCTCCATCTGACACAAATATTTCATCTAAATTTATATCAATTCCTCTTTCTTTATACTCTTTTGATATAGCTTTTCTTAAGAATTCATACCCTTGTTCTGGCCCATATCCTTTAAATCCCTCTTTAGTTGCAACTTCATCTACAGCTTTATGCATAGCCTCTACACAAGCAGGAACAATGGGTCTTGTAACATCTCCTATTCCTAGCTTAATTATCTTTTTATCTGGATTTTGTCGTGCATATTCTGCAACTTTTTTCGCTACTGTCGAGAACAAATAACTCTCTTGTAATTTCAAAAAATTTTCATTTATATAACTCATTGTACTCCTCCTTGTTCTACAAGCTCCCCTTCGAACACTGTTGTTGCTGGTCCTGTCATATATACATGATTATTTTCTTTATTCCATTCTATTTCTAGCTTTCCGCCTAATAGCTCAATTGTTACATTTCTATCTGTTAATTCATTCAAATTGCATGCAACTGCTGTTGCACAAGCCCCAGTACCACAGGCAAGAGTTTCTCCTGCGCCTCTTTCCCAAACTCTCATTTTTATTGTACTTCTATCTATTATTTCAACAAACTCTACATTAGTTCTTCTTGGAAAAGCTTTATTTATTTCAAGCTCTTTTCCATATTTTTTAACATCAAACTTTTCGGTATCTTCTACAACAGTTATTGCATGAGGATTTCCCATAGATACACATGTAAACTTAAACTCTTGGTCACTAGCTTTTAACACCAAATTCTTCACTGGCATTTCTGTTGAAATTACAGGAATTCTTTCTGGTTCTAAAATAGGTTCTCCCATATCAACTCTAACTGTTTTTACTTTTCCATTCTCAACATTTAATTCTAATATCTTAATCCCAGCTAAAGTTTCAATTTTCAATGTAGTCTTATTTGTCATTTTTTTATCATATACAAATTTTGCCACACATCTTATACCATTTCCACACATTTCTGCTTGTGACCCATCAGAATTAAACATTGTCATCTTAAAGTCCGCAACTTCACTCCTTTCTATCAATATCAATCCATCAGAACCAACGCCAAAGTTTCTGTTGCTAACAAATCGAGCTAGTTCTGACCTATCTTCTATCTCTTGATTTATAGCATCAATATAGACATAGTCATTCCCTAGCCCATGCATTTTTGTAAATTTTATCATTTTTCCTCACCTCTATAGGTATTAATAAGTAATCCGATATATTTATATTAGATTAGTTGGAATTTTATCACATTCGTTTCAATTTGTCTATAGCCTCATATTAAAAAATGCACGTTTGGGACCGGTTCTCTGCCGTGCATTTTTTGCACCGTTGGGACCGGTTCTTAACGGTGCAATTTTCTTCTTCGCCCTTGGTAATAGTTCTATTCCGCGCATTTTTTCATAAAATATTATGAGGTGATTAAATGCAAAATCTTGTTACAACTACTTTAAGCAATAAAAAGAAAATGAAAAATGCATTATTTATAGTATTTATTATTTTTATATTATTTACTGCCCGCTTGGCCTATATCCAATTTGTTTGGGGCACCGAATTAAGTGAAAAAGCCTGGGAACAACAAGCACAAAGTAGAACTATAACTGCCAAAAGAGGTACACTTTATGATAGTACTGGTAAATATATTTTAGCCGAAAGTTCCAGTGTAGAATCAGTAAGTATAAATCCAACTAATATATCAGCCGAAAATAAAGATAAAGTTGCAAAAGCTTTAAGTGACATCTTTAAACTCGATTATGAAAAAATCTCTAAAAAAGTTCACAAAAGGAGTTCTATAGAAAGCATTGTAAAAAAAGTAGATAAATCCAAGGCAGATGAATTAAGAAATTGGATGGAAACAAACAGAATTACAACTGGCATAAATATTGATGAAGATTCTAAAAGATATTATCCATATGGAGATTTAGCAGCACAAGTTATAGGCTTTTGTGGAAGTGATAATCAAGGTCTAGATGGTGTTGAAGCTAAATATGATGAAGAGTTAAAAGGAAAAAATGGAAAAATCAATCGTCAAACAAATGCTGCCGGAGTTAGCCTCGGCGACGAAGATTATGTGGCTGCAACTGATGGAAACAATTTGTTTTTAACAATTGATATGACAATTCAATCTATAGTAGAAAAATATTTAGAAGAAGCTTGTATTGATAATATTTGTACTGATGGTGGTAGCATTATTGCAATGAATCCTAAAAACGGAGATATTTTAGCAATGGCCAACTACCCTAGTTACAATTTAAATACTCCATATGAACCATATACAGATGAATTAAAAGCAAATTGGGCATCTCTTGATTCTACAGCGAAAACTACTGCTTTACAAGGTATATGGAGAAATAAGGCTATTTCTGATACATATGAACCTGGTTCTGTTTTTAAAACTGTAACCGCTTCTGCAGCATTAGAAGAAGGTTTAGTCACAGATATAGACCAACAAGGTCAGTTTTGCTGTACTGGTGCAATTGAAGTTGCTGGTACTAGAATAAAATGTTGGAGATATTATCGTCCTCATGGTTCCGAAAGTTTACGTTTAGCATTAATGAATTCATGCAACCCTGTATTTATTGGATTAGGTCAGAAAATTGGTGTTACTAAATATTATGAATATTTACGAAGATTTGGTTTATTTTCTAAAACAGGAATACGACTTCCCGGAGAAGCTAATAGTATATTTGTTAAAGAAGAAAAAGCTGGGCCAGTTGAACTTGCAACAATCAGCTTTGGGCAAAGATTTGAAATAACTCCTCTCCAAATGATAACTGCTGTATCATCTATTGCCAATAAAGGTGTTTATATAAAACCACGTATTGTAAAAAGTATTCAAAATAGCGTAACTGGTGAAATTACAGAAATGCCAGTTGAGACCGGCGAACAAATTATTTCTAAAGAAAATGCAGAAAAAGTTCTTAGCATGATGAACAGTGTGGTTTCTGAAGGTACTGGAAAAAATGCAAAAGTCGAAGGATATCAAGTTGGTGGAAAAACCGGAACATCTGAAGATGGTGTCAATACCGGCAAATATGTTACTTCTTTCTGTGGTGTTGCAGAAACAGATAATCCTAGCATTGTTTTATTAATAACGTTATATAACCCAACTGGAGAGGGTGGTCACCAAGGTGGTGGTGTTGCCGCTCCAGTTGGTGGGAAAATTCTTAATGAGGTTCTACCTTATTTAGATAATAAATAGATTTTTTGCACCGTTGGGACCGGTTCTCTGCGGTGCAAAAAATTATAACCATTCTCCTACTTTTTTAATATAGATTTTCTTAACAATTTGTACTAAAACTACATATAAAGCAGTCAAACCTGCAACAATTCCATAATATTTTAGCGGCAATATTTCAAAATGAAAGGCTGAAACATTATGCAATAATATTGGTGCTAATATTGTTCCAACTATTGTTACCATTGTGAGTCCAAGTAGCATTGGACTTGGTCTTGATTGTATAAATGGTAATTTTGATGTACGCACAAAATGTATAATCAAAGTTTCGCTGATTAAGCATTCAACAAACCATGCTGTTTGAAAATAAGTTTCATATGCTTCACCATTATAACCTAATACAAACCAAAATGCCAAAAATGCTAATACATCTATTATTGAACTTACCGGTCCCATTACATTCATAAATGTTCCTAGACCTTTTGTATCCCATTTTTTAGGTTTTAACAAAAATTCTTTATCTACATTATCGTATGGAATCGCAATTTGTGAAAAATCATACAAAAAATCTTGTATAAGCATTTGTATTGGTAGCAATGGCAGAAATGGTAAAAATATACTTGCTATAAATATACTAAATACATCTCCAAAGTCTGAACTTAGTGCCATTTTCATATATTTAATAATATTTCCATACACTTTTCTTCCCTCTAGCACTCCATTTAATATAACTTTTAGGCTTTTTTCTAGCAATATAATATCACTTGCTTCTTTCGCTATATCTGTTGCAGTATTTACACATATTCCAACATCAGCATTATGTAATGATGGCGCATCATTAACCCCATCTCCCATATATCCTACAACATGTCCATTTTTCTTTAAGACTGTTATTATTCTTTCTTTTTGCAAAGGATTCATTCTTGCAAAAACATTAACTTCTTCAACTTCTTTTGATAGTTCTTCATCTGACATTTTATCTATTTCTGCACCAATAAGAATTTTTTTATTTTCGATTCCTACCAAATTACATACATTCTCTGTTGCATATTGATTGTCACCTGTTAATATTTTTGTTGTAACTCCATATTCTTTTAATTTTTTTATTGTTCCTTTAACTTCTTTTTTTGGTGGGTCTAAAAATGCAACAAATCCTATGAATGCCATTTCACTTTCATCTGATTCATTAAATATATTTTTTCCTGAATATTCACGTTTTGATGCTAATGCTATAACCTGCATTCCTTGTTTAGCAAGCTTTTGAGCATTCATATTTATATTTTTTATTAACTCTTCTGTTAAAGGTTTATGCTCGTCATTTATTTTAGCAGTTGAGCAACCTTTTAAAACTTCTTCTAATGCCCCCTTAGTAATTGTTCTATAATGACCATCATGTTCAACAACAACACTCATCTTTTTTCTTGTATAATCAAATGGTATCTCATCTACTTTTTTATAATCCAGTATCTTGTCTTTTATATTATGCTGATTTCCATATGTGATTATTGCTCTATCAACTAGATTCTTCATTCCTGTACCATAGTAACTATTCAGAAAAGCATATTCTAATATTGATAAATCTTCCTTTCCCTCAACATTAATATATTTCTGTAAAACTATTTTGTCTAATGTTAATGTACCCGTTTTATCTGTGCATAAAATATCTATTGCTCCTAAATTTTGAATAGATTGAATATTTTTTACTAATGTTTTCTTTTTAGCTAGTGTTTTTGTACCTTTAGTTAAATTTACATTAACAATCATTGGCAACATCGTTGGAGTTATTCCTACTGCAACTGATAATGCAAACAAAACTGCTTCTAATATATCTTTACGTATAAATGCATACATAACAAATACAGCAATTGATACAACAACCATATATCTTATCAACAACTTTGTTATATTATTCATACCCTTTTCAAAATTTGTTATCTCTTTTTTCCCATCTATCTGTTTCCCCATAGTTCCCAGATATGTAGAAAAACCTGTATTTATAACAACAGCTGTAGCATTTCCACTTATTACACTTGTTCCCATCAAGCACACATTTGATAGAGAAAAAATCTCATTTATTTCAGAATAAGCATTTGTTTTCTCAACCGGAGCACTTTCGCCAGTAAAAACAGATTGATTTAAAAATAAATCTTTATTTTCTATTATCATTACATCTGCCGGTATTATTGCCCCCGCATTTAGATGGACAATATCACCCTTCACTACTTTTTCTGTTTTTATAACTTTCTCTTTGCCATTTCTAACAACTATTGCATTCGAAAACAATTGACTTTTTAACTTTTGATTAAACTTGTATGTCGAATAATCTTGAACAAACCTAATCATTGCGCTTACAAATCCAATTGCAAATATTATAATTGTTCCTATCTTATCATTTGATATTAGCTGATTAATAATAGCTAAAATTACTAAAATAAAAATAAATTTATCTTTAAACGAATTAACAAAAAAGTAAAACCAAGAATGTTTTTCTTCTTTTACTACTATATTTTCTCCATTATTCTCTAGTCTATGTTCAACTATTTTATCATTTAAACCTTTCTCCGTATCAGTCGAAAATTCTTTTAATATCTCATCTTTACTCTTTTGTGCTATTTTTTTATATTCTTCTAAAATTTCATTATTTGTATTTTGAGTACTTTGTTTATTTTTTAATTTGTTTTTTATAAAAAATAAATTTATCATTTTCTTACCTCTTTTCATTTTGCACCGTTGGGACCGGTTCTCTGCGGTGCATTTTTCATTTTTGCACCGTTGGGACCGGTTCTCTGCGGTGCATTTTTATTATATCGCAAAAAATATAACTGTGCAAACTTTATTTAAAATTTTACACAGTTATATTTTTATTTTTTATATTCCATTATCTAACCCGAAACTCACACCTAGTGCATTGTTCAACTGATTTATTATCTTACTATCTTCTATATGACCTATTTTTTCTTTTAATCTACTTTTATCTATTGTTCTAATCTGTTCAGCAAGAACCACTGAATTACTTTTAAGTCCGCTTGTATTTTCTCCTAATTCTATATGTGTTGGTAATTTTGTTTTATTGGTTTGGGATGTTATGGCTGCTGCAATAACAGTTGGACTATATTTATTTCCTAAATCATTTTGAATGATTAATACTGGTCTTATTCCTCCTTGTTCTGACCCCACAACTGGACTTAAATCCGCATAAAACATGTCTCCTCTTTTTACTACCATCTTCTTCACTCCCAAAAACTACAATTTTAAGTCTATATTTTCGTATCTTTAAACTTAGTTCGAAGTAAAGTCAATAGTATTCTACATCTATATAATTTATAAAAGCTATTAGTATTATTTTGTACTATTTACCTTTACCTCATTATATAATATGTAAATTGTCGTTTTTTGTTTGTTGTCCTTTATTTCCATTTGTGTTGGATTATACGTTTTTTTATCTATATGTAATGTTTTGTTACTCGTTTTCATTATTATTTCCGAATTTTTCTCTTCTACTTGTACCTTACCCACTTTTTCATCTTCTTGATAATCTGTTATAAAAGAGTATAAATCTAAGCAATTATCTCCTAAATAATTATAATTATCTAAAATAGTGCTTAAATCTAATTGACTGTTTTCTATTTTTGTACTTGTTCCATCATTTTCTATCTTGACACCTGCTATATTACTCGGTTCTATTACTTCTTGCATACTTTTATCCGGTTGTTGATATGTTTGTTTTAATACATACTTATTGCTGTTTTTATTACTAGTCACATTGACTGTTGCATTTACCTCATATGAACTAATATTTAAAATATAGTCTACGATTTCTTGACTAGTCTTATTATTTCCTATTTTTGAATTTTTAACCCAATTTCTATAAAAAAATATTCCACCAACCACAAGTACTATTATCAATAATACAATCCAATATTCTTTTCTCATACATAAACCTCCTAAAGTATATGTATTACTCTAGAAAAAAAATATAACTATATCTAATATAAAAAAATAAAATATAAACTTTAAATGTAATGACGAATGTGCATGAAGAAACAATAGAACTTCTATGTAGTTTTATGGAAAGAGTTCACGATAGTGGAAGGGTGCCATAAAACAAATTAGAAGTTCTTAAGTTTCGTAATAAGCCGAGTCATGTAATGCAAAGTTTATATTTCATTTTTGGTATTTGTAAAATATTCATTTATTTTTTTTAGTAATTCTTCTTTAGTAGTTATATGATTTATCTCATTTCTAAAAGAACTTGAATCTGGCATATTTTTAGTATACCAACTGATATGCTTTCTCATTTCATTAAGAGCAACCCCCTCGCCTTTATACTTTATATCAAGTTCAATATGTTCTTTTAAAATTTCGTATTTTTCTTGATTTGATGGCTTTGGTAATTTTTCTCCAGTTTCTAAATAATGTTGAATTTGTTTAAAAATCCAAGGATTTCCCATTGAGCCTCTACCTATTGCAATTCCATCAACACCAGTATATTCAAACATAGTTTTAGCAGATTCTTCATCAATAACATCTCCATTACCTATAACAGGAATGTTAACTGTCTCTTTTACTTTTTTTATTATGTCCCAATCAGCATGACCAGTATAAAACTCATCACGAGTTCTACCATGTATTGTTATTGCCGAGATACCACTTTTTTCTGCTATTTTAGCAATGTCGCAAGCTACAATATGTTCATTATCCCAACCTTTTCTAAATTTTAAAGTAACTGGAACTTTAGAATTCGCCACTACAGATTTTATTATCTCTTCTGCTTTTTCTAAATCTAATAATAATTTGCTTCCATCTCCATTTTTTACTACTTTAGGTGCAGGACATCCCATATTAATATCTACAATATCTGCCAATTCACTTACATATTTTGCAGAATATCCCATAGCTTCTGGGGCACTGCCAAATATCTGCATACTTATCGGTCTTTTCTCTCTATCTGTATTTAATAGACTTTTAGTCTTTTCATCTCCATAAAATAGTGCTTTTGAACTTACCATTTCAGCACACACTAATCCCGGATTGAATTTTTCCACAATACGTCTAAAAGGCAGGTCTGTTACACCTGCCATTGGAGCTAATATTAAATTATTTTCTAATTCTACATTTCCTATTTTTAGTTTTTTTAAGTACATATTATTACCCCTATTTATTAAACATTCCGTTTTTTCTTTGACTACTTATATTTAGTAAAACTCCTAAACATAAAAAGCTTGTCATCATTGAACTTCCTCCATAACTTACAAATAATAGCGGTACACCTGTAATTGGAAGCAAGCCCATTGTCATTCCTATATTTTCTAATGTGTGAAACAAAAATACTCCAGCTATGCCTGCTGCAACATATGCGCCAGCATCATCTTTTACCCCTTTTGCAACCTGTATTGATTTCGTAATGATTACTACATTCAATATTATAACTGAACAAGCAACAACAAATCCCATTTCTTCTCCTATTACAGAAAATATGAAGTCTGTAGTTTTAGGGTATAAGTACCCCAACTGTGTTTGATTACCATTTAATACTCCCATTCCTGTAATTTCGCCTGCACCTATTGCAAGCTTTGATTGCAATATATTATACCCAGCACCTCTTGGGTCTGATTCTGGATGCAAAAATGTATCTATTCTTGATTTCGCATGTTGTGGTAACACAAGATTATAAATAAGTGGCACTGCAATTATAATTACTGCAAATGCTGTTATTATGTATTTTTTGTCTATTCCTGCAACAAAAATCATTACTAAAAATGCTACTATATATGCTGTTGCTGTTCCATAATCTGGTTCTATTATTATCAATAGTACTGGTACCGCAATTGTTGCTAATATAATTAATAATTTAGGAAATTTATTTATTTCATTTCTATTATTTTTTTGGATTGTAGAAATCACATACGCCAAAAATAATATTACAAATACTTTTGCCATTTCCGCCGGTTGAAAAGAAAATAAGTCATTTCCTATAACAAACCAGCTTCTCGCCCCACTTATTGGTTTTGTAAATAATACTGCTATTATTGATATTATTGCTATACCATATAATATAGGAGATAATTTTATCAGAATTTTGTAATCTATTAACATAGTTGCAATCATTATTCCGATACTTACCCCCATCCAAATTGCTTGTTTCTTAAATTCATCCAATCCTGAATCATATGATGCGGAAAATAAAGCAATTAAGCCAATTCCACATAGTATGATTGCACATATTGGTATCCACCATTCTACTTTTCTTAAATTTCTTACATTCATTTAATCACTCTTTTTTATAAGATTTATTTTCTTTCTTTTCATTTGTTTTTTCTGTTTTTTTAGCTTCTGTATTTTGTTCTTTCTTATTATCAGTTTTTTCTTTAGTTTTATCTGCTTCACTTTCTTTTTTTAAATCTTTATTATTGGTATTATTTTTATTCTCATTAGACTTTTTTTCAGCATTTTGGCTTTCATTAGATGTTTTTATTTCTTGCTTTTTACCTTTTTGTATATTTGTATTCTTCTCACCGCTTTTTTTTACTTGAGCTGTTTGCCTTACTTCATCTTTAATGTTTAATATTGGAATATTTGCATATAATGCTGGAGCTCCATTACTTCCATCCTCATTGTCTTTATTTGTTAGCCTTACATCCATTGCACTTTCATCTATATCTATATATTTTTTTATAACTTCTATTATTTCTTGTTTCATCAAATCTAAAAAGTCTGCAGATACATTAGCTCTATCTTGCATTAATACTAAATGCAATCTTTCTTTTGCCGCATCTTTAGATTTTAATGTTTGTTCTTCTTTTTTGGTCATTTTCTTAAAAAAATTCATTATGCTTTCAAACATTATTTATTACCCTCCAACTTTTGTTTATTTTGTAAATAGTCTTTTTAATCTTGCAAAAAATCCCTTTTCTCTGCCAGGAATTGTTACCTCAATTTTTTCTCCTAATACTCTTTTGGCAATTTCTAAATAAGCCTTTCCTGATGGCGCCTTTCTGTTTTGTATTACAGGCTCACCTTTATTTGTTTGTGTTATTATATATTCATCATCTGGAACAACACCTATTAAGTCTATAGATAATAAATCAACTATGTCATTTACATCCATCATTTCGCCTTTTCTTACCAT
>CAKPLQ010000037.1 GCA_934167685.1 uncultured Clostridia bacterium
AAAAAACGGAGGATACAATGAGCATCGAATCTGATTTAAGAAAAGATGGTATAAGAGTAGTAGACATACTTGATACAATGTCTGTAAATCGTATTTCTCATAATATTGCAACAAAGCTATGTAATACGTTTCCAGAACTTTGTTTTAATGAGAGTGATTTATTTGCAAAACTATCAAAATTAGGTATGTATAGGGCAACAATGCCAGAAGGTATGGCAGAAGCAAACTACTTTTATAAAAATACATCTATATACTTTAACGAAAAAATTGCTGTCGAAGATTTAGAAGAATTTGCAATTCATGAATGTATTCACTATATTCAAGAAGTTAAAGATAAAAGAAATAATCTTATAAGAATGGGATTATGTAATTTTGATAATTTAAAAATCGTTGGAATGGGATTAAATGAAGCTGCTGTTCAGTATATCACATCAAAGGTAATTGGAATTGAAAAAGATTACGTTAAATATTTTGGTGTGTCATTTAGAACAATCAGTCCATCATATTACCCTTTAGAATGTAATTTGATTGAGCAAATGTCTTATATTACAGGTGAAACAGTACTGTTTGACAGCACATTTACAAGTAATGATAAATTCAAAAATACATTTATAAATTTAACTTCTGAAAAAACTTATGATGACATTGAATACTATGTTGACCAAATTTTAGAACTAGAAGAAAAAATTATAAAATTAAACAATAAATCATCTTCTTATGATGAAAGAAATAAAACCGTTGAAAAATTAGTTGAAAAAACTTTTAATTATAAAAATAAAATTTCAGAATATTTTGTAAAAGCTCAAAATTTAATTATAAAAAATTACTTTGACAAAGCTTTTAGACATATAGATAATTTAGAAGAACTTGACAATTATAGAAGAAAATTAGAACATTATAGAGAGTTAATTGGTACTACTGATAATTATACTTTCTTTGATGATTACTATACAGAAAAAATGTCACAATTAGAGCATAAATCTAACGTACTTGAAAATGGTGGCATTGAAACAGCTCTTGAATGTAAGAAACCTAATTTATTTGTTTCTTGGTTTAGAGCAATTAAAAACTTCGTAACAGGAGAAAAAATACATAATTAACAAATGATTTTAGTATACAAATGATTTTACTTTACAAATGATAAGTATACAAATGATTTTTGCAAGTTATTATTTACAAAAGATAACTATACAAAAGATTTATATATACAAATGTTAATTATACAAAAGATATCATACAAAAGATATCATACTAAAGACATTTCTAAAAGTCGACAATAATCTGTCGACTTTTATTTTATCTATTTTAAATATTCCATTATTGAATATGCAGTATCTCTTCCTGAACGTGCAGCCCAAGCAACTGTGCCTTTTGCTCCTGCAATATCTCCACCTGCAAAAACTTTAGAATTTGATGTTCTATTTTTCTCATCAACCTGAATTCTTCCCCATTTGTTTAATTCTAGCCCTAGATTTTTTACAAATTCTTCTGGTTCAGAGCCTAATGCCATTACTATATAATCTATATCTATTATATAATTGCTACCCTCAATATTTACAGGAACCTTTCTTGCCTCTCCTTCTTTTTGAACTAGTTCTGTTTTTATTAACTCAACTTGTTCTACTTTTTTATCCCCTAATATTTTTACAATATTATTTTGAAATAAAAATTCTATTCCTTCATCTTTAGCTTCTTTTATCTCCTTTGTTTCAGCGGGCATTTGTTCTTCTGCCCTTCTATATATTACTTTTACTTCTTGTGCCCCTAGCCTTTTAATTGTTCTTGCACAATCCATTGCAACATTTCCTCCACCAATTATAGCAACCTTTTTATTGGCA
This sequence comes from uncultured Clostridia bacterium, assembly GCA_934167685.1. Lineage (GTDB taxonomy): Bacteria > Bacillota > Clostridia > TANB77 > CAG-508 > CAG-269. Next base: position 1,839 of record CAKPLQ010000037.1, read on the forward strand.
TAATTAGGATGATTTTGATATTCTAACAATTGATTTCCGCCATATACTCCTTTTAGCTCTTCTCCATCTACTCCCATTTTTGTTGTTACATTTGCTCCAAATGCCAAAAATATAGCATCATATTTTTCTTCTAACTCTTGCAATGTAAAATCTTTTTCTAATTCTTGATTATATTTTACTTCTAATCCTAAATCTATTATCTTCTGAACTGTTTGTTTAACAATTTCCTTTGGTAATCTAAATTCAGGAATTCCATGAACTAATAAACCACCTAAATAATTATATTTTTCATACATTGTTACAGAATATCCATTTTTTAATAAAAATGCCGATGCCGTAAGCCCTGCTGGGCCTCCCCCTACAATTGCAATTTTTTTATCTTTATTTTCTGTATTTTTTTCTGAAATTTTATAATTTTCTTTTATTGCAATATCTCCTATAAATGCCTCCATCTCTCCAATGCTTACCGGAACAGATTTTATGCCTCTTACACATGAGCCCTCACATTGTTTAGTATGTGGACATATTCTTCCACATACAGCTTCTAATACTGTTGTTTCTGATAATATTTCATATGCTTTTTTATAATCTTCTTCTTTTATTGCCTTTATAAAACCTGGTATATTATTTTCTAAAGGACAACCTTTGTTTGAACATGGTTTTACTGGGCAATTTAAGCAGTAATTTGCTTTTTCTTGTATCTCTTTCATTTTCTTCACCTTTATTATTTTACATTTTTTAATACTTATAGTCAATCCATTTGACCGGCTGTAACACTATATTTGTTCATAACATCTTGCAAATCCTTAATAAAATCAATCTTTTTAGATTCATCTCTTAAAAGTGCAGCAGGATGCCAAGTAGGCATATAGAGAATTCCTTTCTTTTCAACCCACTTTCCTCTACTAGCTGTGATACCATACTCTTTTCCTAAAATATTTTTCAATGCCACACTACCTAATAGCACAATAATTTTAGGTTTAACCAAAATAACTTGATTTCTTAAATAATTTAAACAAGCCATGGCTTCATCATCTTGAGGATTTCTATTTGATGGTGGACGACATTTTACAATATTAGCAATATATACTTCATCTCTATTTAATCCTATTGCCTCAAAAGCCATATTCATTAATTTTCCTGCCTTGCCTACAAATGGAATTCCTTGCATATCCTCGTCTGCTCCAGGTCCCTCTCCAATAAACATTAAATCTGCTTGTTTATTACCTGTTCCAAACACCACATTATTTCTATTTTGACATAATTTACATTTTCTACACTGTTTAGCTTCTTCTTCTAATTGCTCCCAATTATCATACATTTAATTTCACATCCTAAATATTAAAAATCCTTATAGCATTTTCATAAGTCTTTTGTGCAACTTCTTCTATTGTAAGTTCTTTAACATCAGCTATCTTTTGTGCAACATATTTAACATTCCTACAGTCATTACGCCTTCCTCTGTTAGGTTCTGGTGATAAATATGGACTATCTGTTTCTATTAAAATTCTATCAATTGGTACCATTTTAATAACCTCTGGTGCATTTTTTGAACTTTTATAAGTTATTGGTCCTGCAAATGAAATATAATATCCTAATTCCAAAGCTTGTCTCACTAATTCTTGATTTAATTGACAACAATGAAATATTCCGACCTTATTAACTTTATGATTTTTTATAATATCAATAGTATCCACAGACGCATCTCTTGAATGGATTACAATTGGCAATTCTAATTCATTTGCCAACTCTATCTGTTTAATAAAAGCTTGTTTTTGTAATTCTTTATTTTCCTTATTCCAATAATAGTCAAGTCCTATTTCTCCAATAGCAACTAATTTTTTCGAATTATTATCTTTTGCAATTTTCGAAATCTCCTCTATATCTTTCCACAATTGTTGCTCAGATTGTGGAATGTCATTAGGAGAAATTCCACAAATTGAATAAATAAAATCATATTTTTCTGATATATTTAATGAATTTAAAGATGATTGTATATCATAACCAGCACATATAAATTTAGTTACACCTGCCTCATATGTTTCTTTTATAATTCTTTCCCTATCTTCATTAAATCTTTTATCATTATAATGTGAATGAGAATCAAAAAATTCCATTATTTCTATCCTACCTTTCTATTAATACTACTGTTGCCACAGCATATTCTTTACAATGAGATATACTTATATCAATATCTTCTATCCCTAGCATAAATTTTTCTTTTAATTTAACATAAGGTCTTCCCTTATCATCATTTTGAATTTCAATATCTTTCCACTCTATTTCATATTTATTATCTAATGTGTTAGATAAAGCTTTAAAGACTGCTTCTTTTGCGGCAAATCTTCCTGCATAATGTTGGTATTTTTGAGCTTTTTTATTTTCACAATATTGAACTTCAGCTAAAGTATATACCCTATCACGCAGTTTCCCATCTGTTTCTTCTATCGCATTTTTTACTCTTTCTATTTCTATAATATCTGTTCCTGTTCTTATTTTCATATTGATTTTTTCAACTACTCCTTTCTACAAATAAAGTTGATATATAGCATAATATATCAACTTCTTTTGTTATTTACCCAAAAATAATATATTTATTAAGTTTATTACTAATGTTACAAGTAATATTGCTATAATAGCCACATTATTTTTAGCTGTTTTTTCTATATTCATTTCTTTATATAAAACATCATATTTATTTTTAGTATCAAAATAAATTGAATTTAATTCTAATACGGATTTTAAGTTTTGATAAAATAATGAACCTGTATCATCAAGAGTAACTTCATTAATCCATAAATTCTGAGTAAAGTTTATAAACTCTTTACGTGCTTTTTTAACATTAGTTCCTTGTCTAAAATCCAAATTTATTTTTCTTAAATATATTTTTGTATATATTGCTAAAATATACATATATAAATATTGTTGCTCAAACTCATGTGGGAATACTGTATAATTATTCATGTCACAACTTGAACCAAACAAGGTTACACCTTGTTTAGTTACTCCTAGTTTTGCATATTTCCATTTTGAAATTACACGCATGTCTTCTTTTGAATAATTAACATTATTATCACCTGGTAAAATATTTAAAAATTTTATATAGCTACTACGAATATTATCAAATTCCTTATTATTATTCCAATTTTCTTGGTCTATGCACACATATGAAAATGTCAAAAATTTTTCTGTATTTATATCCAGTTTCATTGCTTCAGTCATAGGACCTGTTAGCCCATCTATAAATTCTTTAAAATATTTTACATCTTCAAAACAATCTGTTTGTACCCTTATATTGTCATAATTATTCATGTTTGCAAATTCTTGATTAATATCTTTAAATTTATAATTAAAATTCAGTACATCCGTAAAACTTTCGCTTTCTTCTATATTAGTTTTTATACATAAAAAACATATTCCTGTATTAAAACATATTATTTCAATTTTAGGTATTTTAAAGAATATTCCACTTCCTTCTGCAGTTTTTCCTTGTATATCTTTTTTCATATCATACTCAAAAATTGTGCAAGGACTTTGTGCCAATATGGCAGCTTTTGTTTCTAATGGTAATTCATCCATCTGAGCAATTCTAGTTTTACTAAAATTAAAACTATTAAACATATAGTTTCTAGCTCTATGAGAAAAAAATGAATATAAACTCAAATCTTTTTCTTTTTGAAATATTCTTAATTTACAATTCTTATCTTTTAATAACTTTATTAAATATCTAGAAAACTTATTTTCCTTTATAACATAAGGATATATAAAGTATGTATATTGATATTTTGTCTTTAGCTCCATATTTTATTACATTCCTCTCCTACTCAAAAATTATTAATATTTAAGTTATTTTTCACAATAGTAATTCATATTTAAATCTTCTCCTAAGTGCCATTTTCCAATAAAGTCTATTTTCAAGTTATTTTCTAATTTATATTTAGGTTCTATTACTTCTTTTCCATTTTTATCAAGAGAACCCCATACTCCATCTTTCTTTACAGCAACAAAACCATATTTATTTTGCTCTGTTGCATCATCATATATATATTCTGTAATAGGATTTCCTTTTTTATCTACATACCCATATTTGCCATCTTTTTTATCTAAAAATATAGTATTATCTTTTAATACTTTTGTATTCGCAGTTTCTACGCCTTTAAAGTCATAGTATTTATAATTGTCATTTACTCTCATTCTAATGTATTCATCTTCATTGTTTACTTCTGATAATATTCCAGTTGCCTTTACATCATATATATCATTTATTATAGAAGTATTATACTCAGAATCTTCAGCAAAGAATAAATCTGCTTTTTCATTGTATGTAATTCCTGCATATTCAAATGCTAATTGTTCATTCCCTACATTATCAATTATTCCATATTTATCATTTTGTTTTGCTATATATATTCCATCTTTTACTTCTTTTAAGTCTTGATATTTGGCGTCTAATGTAATTTCAGCTGAAGTGCTAATTTCACCATACAAATTATTTTTTATAAATATCACACCATTTGTTGTTGCAGATTTTATATCATCAAATCCAGAATCTAATATTACATTACCATTTGAATCTATTACTTCCTTTTTTTCGCCTTCTTTAATTAAATAATAATCTTTTAAGTATACAGGCATTATTTCATCATATTTGTTTTCTAATATTTGTTTTTTAGTAGCACTAACTACCCCATATTTTCCTGCATCATCAATTGTAATGTATCCATCTTTATATGTTTCGCCTAATGCTCTAATGTCTTTGTAATTTACTTCAATCAGTATACTTCCATTATCATTCACTAACCCTACTTTACCATCTTTTTTTATGATTATACTATTTTCCATTCCATCTAGTACGGTTATTTCATCATATTCTATTGGTAATAATTCTTTTCCATTTAAATCTATAAGTCCATATTTTCCATTTTTACTTACTTTAAGTATATTTTTTTCATACCATAAATTATTATTTTTGTCTATATTGTCTATTGCTTCAACTTGCTCGTATGCTGTAAAAATTTCTTCATTTTTACTATTTATAGCTTTAGTTTTATATGTTCCTGTTTGTTCGTCTATATCATATGTGCAAACAAAAACATCTTTTTCTTCGTTTGGAATTATTATCATTTCTTGATATGATGGAATTATTACTTCATCTCCATTTTGATTTATTACACCCCATTTATTTTGTGCGTATAATGCAAAATATTGATAATTTTTTGTTACTTTTTCACGTTGCTTAAATACATTTCTTATTATAAATATAAACATAATTACTACTGCTATTGCTATTATTACAGCAAATACTTTAGTATAATTTAACTTTCCTTCTGTTTGATATCTTTTTCCTCTTGCCATATTTTCCATTCCTTTAAAATATATTTAGGTTTTTATAGTTATACCTATAAACATCTTTTAATTATATTTTTCTACATGTATAATATACCACAAAATATTTTAAGTTACAAGTGCATTAGCCAAAAAAATAAGAGTGTTTATTTACACTCTTATTACATATTATTTCCTTCTACTTTTTGTCTATTATTTTTCTTATAATTAGCAAGTATTTGCTCCTTTGCAGCTATTGTTTTCTTTAAATCTGCAATTTGAATATCATATAGTCTACACAAATCGTTTATCTGCTTTTGTGTTAATTCATTATCCGAAATCTCTCCTTGTTGATATCTTCTTTGAAGTTCAAAAACATTATCATCATCTGTTTCAATATTTTTTAATGAATTTCTAAATACACCGCTTTTTTCCATTTCCATTTCCAAGTTGTCATCAACTACGTTATTTACCTCTACCTTATCTTTTTTAAATAAATTTTTAAAAAAACTTTTAATTTTTCCAAATATATTATCTTCGTTTCTTTCAATTAAATCTTTTTCTTGAGTATTATCTTTCATAATTTTCTCTCCTATTTTACTTTTGTTTAAATTTTCTCAGTTTCTTCCTCTGTAAATTTTTTGTTTAATTCTGGTGTAATTTTTTTATCATTATTTTCTTTCAATTGTTCTAGCTCTGCTTTTTTTCTATGTAAATCTTCAATTGTGAAGTTTCTTCTTGTAACTTCTAATGTATTCTCTTCCATTTTACTCCTCCTTATTTCATCTGTATAAAAAAATTATATAATATTGTTTAAATAATTTCAAGCATTTTGAAAAATTTTTATGCAAGTCGTAACTGCCTAATATTCTTATTATTAATTACAACTAAGTTTGCATACAATTATACTCATATCATCTTTAGCCATACCATAACTATTATCAACTGCTTCATTTAAAATTAAATCAGCAATTTTTTGACAATTAGTAGTTTCAATATCTTCCAACATATATTTTACCCAAAGTTCTTTGTTTTTATATTCCACATTTGCATCTAAAATACCATCACTACACATCACCAAAATATCTTGTTCTTGAATATCCTTATCATATGTAGTTAAATTTATATCTTTTAGAATTCCTGCTGGTAAACTTAAAGATTTTACAATTTGAACTTTTTTCTTATTTTTTATATATGTAGGACATGCTCCATTTTTTATAAATTCAATTTTTCCATTATACAAATCTACAATTGCAATATCTAAAGTTGCAAAAATTTCTTCATTTGTATTCATAATTGTAGTATTTATTAAATCTATTGATGTATTTTTATCAAATCCAGACATTAATAATCGTTCAAGCATCTTTATTGCTATTTGACTACTCTTTCTTGCATCTGGGCCTGTCCCCATTCCATCACTTAGTGCAATTAGATATTTTCCATCATTTAGTCTTATTTGTAGTAGACTGTCACCAGATACCGGACTACCATCTTTTACTTTTGTAGCTTGTCCTATTTGAAGAATATATTTATCAGCTGATAAATAACTTATTATTCTTTTTCCTTGTTTACTTAGTTTTTTTATTTTAGTTTCATTTCTCATTAATTTTGTGTTTAAACTTTTTTCAAGTACCTTCTGAATTTTATCAAAATCTGCATTTTCACTTATTTTGCTATCTTCTTTTAAATATACATCTATAAAATATCTATTTTCTTTTTTATTTATCTCAATTCCATCAACTAAAATTTCCTTTATTTCAAGAGCTTTAATTACCTTGCTTTTTTCATCATCAAAATCCTTATTCTTATTCATTTCTTTTTCCATCTTTACAGCAATACTTGAAATAGCTTTTGAAACACCATCTAGTTGAGCTTGCACATTCTTTTTATTTGATTTAACCTTTTCTTCCCATATAAAGTTTGATTTACTTATTTTATATGCATAGTTTACGGCTTTAACTATTTGTTCTATATCATTATTCATTCTCTTGCTAATTTTTTCATCATTATATTGAACTATATAATTGTTGAATTTAGCAAATGTTTTTAATAAATCTTCTCTGTCTATTTCTTGTTTATCTAACAAAATATCAAATAATTCGTTAACAATATTACTTTCTGGTTGCGTCATATCATCATATAACATATTTTCTTCAAGACCATCTAAATTGTTCAATAACTCTGTAATAAATGCTTGTCTATTTTTTAGATAAATATTGGTATCATTTTTTTCTTGATAAGTATTTGCTATATCTTTTATTGTTTCTGAAACCATATTAAGTTGTTCTATAGTTTCTTTGCTTTGTTCTAATCCTCTTTTATTATATTCTGGCAACATCTTATCACTTTTTACTAGCTCTTCAATATCTATTCCTGCCCATTTAGGAATTGCAAGTAGCCCTAATGATGCAATTAATGCTTCTTTAACCACAACTAAGTCTGTTGCAGTCCCTTTTGTTGCATACAATAAAATTCCATTTCCAGCAAGAAAACCTACAATTACTCCTATTTTTCCAAATCTATTTAACAATCCTGCAATCATTCCAGATATAGCATATACTGCTACCACTACTGGTTCATTTTGTGCTATAATCCCTAATGTAACACCTATAGTCACTCCAGCAGTACTTCCGACCAATACTCCATTTTTCCATCCCAATATTAATACTATAAGTATACTTAAAATGTTTCTAATTGATAAACCAAATATAGAAAATTCTCCTAACGCTGAAAAAGCTATTGAAACTAATAAGCTAGCTCCAATCACTTCCTCTATAGAAAATGCATTTTTTTCAGTTATATCTTGAATTACTACTAATGAATTTACAAATATTTTATAAAATACTACAGAAAATACTGCTAACGTAATATGTAACAACATATCTCCTATTGTAAATCTTGTTAATATTAATTTTGCAATCATTACTAATAATATACTTACAAATACATGTCCAGAAATTTGTATTTGCTCATTCTTATATTGGTCATTTTCTTTTGGAGGTTTTATACATATTGATATTAATAACATTAATATTATTAATATATAATTAAGAGCTCCTATTGACCCTACTCCTATAATATTTCCAATAAGCCCTGCAACTACAACCATTATTGCTGGAATTCCACTGGCTAAGCTAGCCGCTACAATTGCTATACTAAATGGTGACACTTCTTGTCCCATTCCTATTGTAGATATCATAAACGCAATTATATATATAATTATATTTTTTATATTCATTAAATTTTTTAACATCCTTACCACCTCATAACCTTTTCATAATATAGCATTATTTTAATCCTTTTCTTTTGTGTTTTTTGTCTTTTTTAGTACTCTACTATAAAAAAGTTTTTTACATTTTGTGATATATATTTTTTTATTCTATTATTTTCTTTGGTTTTGTGTTTTATATTTTATTATATATTGTCGAAAATTACAAGTTTTTTTGCGAATTTGTCAAATGTTTATAAATTCAATGTAGCAACAATTCAACAAATTTCTACCATTCCATCTCCTCGTATCTTTCCCTGTATTGCAATTATTTGATTTCTTCTGTAATTTCTAAAAACATAATCCGCCCTAGCATTATATGCTTTTACTTTTACAACACTTTTATTTAATAATTTCATTTTAAAATAAGCTATTGATTTGTTTTTGCTTTTTATTATAAATTTAAATTCTACTTCACTTATTATTTTTCCCATTAATATACATATATTCATTATTTTTCCTTTTCTTTATAAGCATAAAATACATACATTCTAGTTTTACACCATACTAGTATGTATTTTATTGATTCATGTTTACCTTTTTACTCTATTAGTAAATCGGATGGAATAAGTCTCTTTAATATCTAATATATTACTGTATATATTCCTTAAAATACATAATCTGAATTGATATTAGAGTGAAGCCCTAAAACCAATGTTGTTATTGTAATTGGTCGTATTGTTGTTGTTACGGTTGGCCGCTGGATTATTGCTGCCATTGTTGTTGTAATTGCCCCCACGATTGACACAAGGATTGCTTGAATTAGAAGTTTCGACTTATCCCATTTTTTATTATTCTATATAAAATAGTTTTTCTTTTAAGCTTTTTAACTCTTTAACTTTTTTTGCAAATTTCATATTCATCCTCCCATTTATGTTGACTAGTCATTGATTTTTGCAAAAATTAAGGACTAGTCCGGTGAGGACTAGTCCAGTGAGGAGACGACTCACACTTGTTGCTTCCGCATCATGTGCGAACCGTCTTCCTCTCGTTCTAATTTTTATATTTGATTCTTTGGTTGAGCCCATTCTAGTGTATCGCTGTACAGGACTCAGTGCTACGATTTAGAAAAGTGAAGCCCTAAAACCAACGCTGTCACCGTAAAAGGTCGTATAGACGTCGTTACGGTAGGCCGCTCGACTATCGCTGCCAATGCCGTTGCAATCGCCCCCACGATAGACACAAGGAGTGCTTGAATAAGAAGTATATTCTAGTGTCCACTCCCATACATTTCCTGCTATATCATATATTCCCTGCTTACTAAATGTATCACTTGCTCCTGTTGATAATAATATTGTTTTATTCGAACCTTTTGCTCCATACGCTCCGCTCGTCCAATCTCCTAATGTATAATTACTTGTATTTAAAATAGCATATTTAGAATTTGCATTTGTTATATTCCATAAATTATTCAAGTAATTTCCCCAATTTGTACTATTCATTTTTAAATCTGCTTGCGCTGTTCCTTTTGTCTCTAAATATTTTAATACTAAATCCCACTGCACTCCAAGCATTAAACTGCTTGTATAATTTCCTGACTCCATATTGCTTGCTATTGTTTGCGCTTGACTACATGTTACATAAGTATATGGATACGCATTTTGTTTTATTACTGGTGTTTCTGTTGGTGCTGTTGATGGTGAACCTGATGTCTTTGGTGCATCTTCTATTCCTGTTTCATATTTTCCTACATAAAACCCTCCATTTTGATATACACTCTTTAACATTTTTTGTTTTAACACTGTATATTGCTCACTTGTTAATCCTGTTGTTTCATCTGAGTAATATTCATCTCTCCAACCTTCTTCTTTAAGTGCCATTTGCCTGATGTTAGTTTGGGTATTATACTCTATATAAGTTAGTTTCTTAGCTTCTATTCCAGTATATTTATCATCTTTCATAAAGGACGTTGGTTCTGGTCTTGGTAATACATTTCTATAATCACTAGTATATGTATGTAAATCTGTTTCTATTGCTGTATATTCTTCATCTGTAAAACTTGTTATTGATAATCCTGCTGTTGGATATACCTCATCTGTCATTGGCACTTCTACCCATACATATTGATTTCCTGTGCTATCTTGTATTGTTAATCCATTTTCTAATGTTGTTCCTTCTACTTGTGTAAATCCTTCTGGTAAATATGGGTTAGTTATTGGCTTTTTACTTGTTACTGTTGTCGAACCTGCATTTGCCTCTTCTCCTGGTTGTTTTGGCTCTGCTGTTATGCTTACTCCTATATTTGTGCTTAAATCCTCTTTTGTTTCATCTATTGGTGTTTTTAACAGTTCAACTGTAACTGTTAGTTTTGTTGTTGCTCCTGCTTTTAATGTTGTGTCATCTATTTTACATCTTACCTCAAAATAATCTTCATTTGAACTTGTTGCTTTTGCTGTTAAATCTGCTGA
>CAKPLQ010000038.1 GCA_934167685.1 uncultured Clostridia bacterium
AAATATTAGCACTAAACTATAAAAATTTAGTGCTAATAAATAAAATTTTTTAAGACATTTTCAAAAATGATTGACAATACTTATACTATGTTCAGTTTAAATTAACATATCAGTCAATTGAAAAAGCTCTTATTTTAGCAAAATCACTTTCGCGAAATTGCTAAAATAAGAAACTTTTTACTTAAACTACTATATCATATATTTCTCTAGTGCCTGAAATTCGGTTATCTTATGTTGATACATTGCTTCAAACTCCTCAAGAGCACATCCATATGATAACAAATATTCCTTTTGCTTTTCTTTTAATAGACATCCTCTTAACAGATTGCAAATATCTTCTTTATATTTTTCAATATTTATTAGAGATTCATTATCTATTTTGAACTGTGGATGTGAAAATTTTATATGTTTAAACATAGTAACATAGTCCATTCTATATTCTAACTTTGTCCAGAAGTTTGTATCTCCTGTAAGTTTTGAAAATAAGAATTTTAACTGTTCTCTTCCATAATCATTTTCACTTTTCCATATCAAAAGCAAATCTTCGTTAATTCCTAAAACTATCGCAATCTTTTTCAGGGTAATGATTTCTTCATCATATTCTGTCCTTTTTCTGGTTTCTGCTATAGCAGTGTTTGAATATCCACATAATTCCCAATATATTTTGGTGGCATATAGCTCTGCCGTAGCTTCTCCAATTGCCATTCCTTTAACTCCTCTATTTATATGGATTATATTATTACGGTAATCAGAATAACTCATTTGTGCATTATAGTCATCTTCATGTTCCCAATTTGTATGCCAAGTTCCTTTTTCATCTTTCCAAGAGTCTGCAATATGTTTAAACTCATGAAAAAATGTTATGATTGAATTTTTTCCTGCTAACATATTAATCCTATTTTCCTTAGCATTTGAATTAGCAAAAGCTTTGCTTCCATTTGGTAAACTACCTTTATAAGTTTTTACAACTACATTCCTAGCTCGTTTGGAAACCTGTGAATTATGTCTTAATGCATACCGTATAAATTCTTCTTTTGCTTCTTCAATAGTGTAGTTTCTTCCGTTTATTACTTCTTTAAAATCTTTCATAATAGTATTTTCTCCTCTATTTTCTCTTTTGCAAAAACTCCCACGAATGAGTGAGAGTTTTGAACTAACTAATTGTAAGCTTAAACAAATGAGTCTAGCTAATAATTTTATCGAGATTACTCAGTTTTTTCTTCAGTGTCTTTCTGATTATATGACACCTCAATTGCCGAATATTCTCTAGCATTTCCGTTTTTGTCAATCTTTTCGGAACAGTCACAAGCAAGTACATCTGACCATGGCTCATTGATGTCAAATTCCTGCTCATTTCCACAAGCATCGCATTTAAATACGATGTGTGCTGTTTCTCCAGCTTTCAGATTCACCGTAAATTTTCCATTTCTTAATGCAAGTTCTTTTCCAGACACGGTTGCATTTGAACCATTTACACTCTGTCCAACATAAGACTGACCGTCAGAAGTTGTTACTGACACTGTAGCATGTTTGTCATCCTTCCGGAATGGATTGCTACAACCTGTTAAAGCTACTACCATAACCATCATTGTTACTACTGCTGTAATCATTTTTTTCATAATTTTTTCTCCTTTGTAAGCTGTGTTGTTAGTTCCTTCTTCACATGCTAAATTTTGTTTCTGTGAAGTTTTAGTCGGGAATTTATTCTTCATACTGTTCTCCTTTCATTAGTCTTCAAGTTCTGACAGTTTGCAAATATCCTGACCGTTTTTGTCACAAACGATATATTCGTAAAATGACTTTTCAGTCTTTGTAAGAATGTTTGCATCTGGTTTACCATCTTCCTTGATTCCATACAGAATCCAATAAGCTTCGTAAGGTCTTCCTGTTGATTCTCCCCAATCAGTTTTGATTGTCCAGGATTTATCTTCATTCTGTCTTAGTTCTGCTCCTTCTAAGAATGATGGAATACTGTCTTCAGTTACCTGAGCAGCTTTCATAACAGTTGCCTTTTTATAAAAGACTCCATCCTTCTCAATCAGGTTCGTTTCTGCATTGCCAATGACCCAGCAATTGTATCCACTACTTGTCTTTTCAGACTTTTCGTAGCCAATTACTTCTCCAAGTTTTGCAGTTTCTTTTCCTTCAACACACTCTAACTCAAGTTTGTCTCCGTTAATTTTTACTGCTCCCTTTAAGAATTCTGGGATATCAGTAACACTGTTTACTCGAACAGCATCTTTCTTTGCTCCTGCTTTTTTATGTACAAAGATAATATCATTCATTTTTTTCTCTCCTTCTCTTTTATGAAATGTTCCAGCCTCAATAATCTCGTCTTCTTTTCTAAATGTTGTCTTATCCATCATAGTGTTTTCTCCTTTTCTATTGTTATTATTGTCTGTTACGTTTTTATGTTTGAATGTCCTTTTTTCTGACATTTTTTAGCCTCCATAATGCTTGGTTTAAGAGTTACAAATAATGATATTTCCCTCCTTCATATATTATTTTTCAGTTGCAAAGAACCTCCCTCCTATTCTTTTTCTACGTCAAAAGACTTTTGCCTTGACTTATTATATTATACCACACTCTTTTATGTTATGTCAATCTTTTTTTGCTATTATTGGCTAAAGTACAAGACAATGGTTTCAATTCACAGTTATTTTTATATTAGATTTAAAAAATTGAAAATATATTGTTTTTTAATACTAATTCATGAAACCCTTTTCAACATATCCAATATATCTATTTCATCTTCAAATTTTTCATCTTGTAATTTTGCTTCTGCTAAAAATAATTTTCTAATTTTTAATAGATCCTCTCTATTAATTTCATTCAAATTTATTGTTTCATTTTTAATTCCATTATATATTTCAAATATTCTATTTTTTTCTGCAATTCTATTATCTGCTTTTAAAATATTTAATTCTGTAACCTCATTATTTAACTTATTTTTCTTTAGATTTATTTCTGTTTTTAGCATTTCAATAATCTTTTTAGCTTGTTCTTCTGTTAAATCATTTAAATTATATTCAGATTTTTTTACTTTTTCATATATTTCAAAAAATTCTTTTTTCTGATTTTGATTATTGGGCAATTTTTCTTCCTTATTTATAGAATCACTGTTTTTAGGTGCTTCTATTTGCTTTAATTTTTTTCTTGAAATAAAATTTTTTAAAAATTGTTTTATTTTATTAATAAATTCTTTCATCTTTAATCTTATTCCTTCCTCAAGGCACAAATTATTTATCTTTGCATTATTCCTTTTACTTTTGATATTTTTTCTTTTAATTCTTTATTTTTTTGCTTTTTGTTTCTCTCACTTTTTAATTCTATTGAAGCTTGTCTTAACATTTTATCTAGTCCATCTAATTCTTCTAAAAGCTCTGTTATCTCATTTAGATAGCTCTTTTCACTATTATATTTTTCGACCTCTTCTATTTGTTCAAGTTGTTCTTGATATTGTTCTTGTTCTCCCTGTTCTTCTATTACCTCCATATCGTTAGACTCTATTATAGGTAATTCTTCTTTTATTTCTTCATTCGTTTTTGCATTTGTATTAATTTTAGTTTTTTCAGAACTTAAATTATATTTTTCTACTTTAATTCCATCAACAATTTGATCTTCCTCCTGAATGTTTTCGTCTATGCCATAATATTTTTCCCATTCTTCAGAAGCTAAATCATCTGTATATCCTTTTAATTTTCTAATTTGACGTCTTAATTTTCTTAATGCTTTTGCTTCTATTTGTCTTATTCTATTTCCACTTAGCCTATATATCTTACCGACTTCTTCAAGCGAATGCATTCTTCCATCTTTTAATCCAACCCTAATCTCTAATACATTTTTTTCTCTGTCTGTTAATGTATCTAAAGCCTTATTCAAATCTTGATTAGCTACATTAATAATTGATGCTATTTCAGTTTTTCTTGGTTCTTCAACTAAACTATCTTCGGCATTTAATTCTTCAAAACTTTCTGATTGATGAATTTTTATATAATTTTTTAAACTTTCTAGCCTTTTATCTCCAATTCCTAATATTTCTTTAATTTCTTCATCTGTTGGTTCCCTATTTTCACTTTTTAGCATCTCTTCCTTAAGTACTTCTAGCATTTTCCATTCTTTTCTTTTTATTGAACTATTATTTACTTCTTTTCTCCACTGTTTACTAGGGCTATATCTTATTCTTGGCACAGCATATGTAGAAAATTCACAACCAAAATCTACTTCATATTTATCTACTGCTTTTATTAAACTTTCCAAGGCTATTTGTTTTAAATCATCAGCTTCAAATCCTAAATCTTTTATTTCGTTTCCATATTTAAAAACAGTCCATAATGCCAATCTCATATTATGAGCAATCAATTTTTGCCTTATATCTTGATATTCCTTGGATTCTGGATCTACTCCATTCTTTTTCATCTCATTCAATTGCTTAAACAAATTATATTGTTCACTTTTACTTAGTGGTTCAGGAAGAGTAATCTCTTCAAGCTCATCTAAATACTCATAATTTTCTAATTCTCCACTTAAAGTAATATTACTTCCTCCTATTGTAATGTTATTTTCAGCTGTCCATTTAAATGCAAAGTCATATTCTTCATCATTTTTACAAATTTTCAATATTTGGTTTAATGCTATTTTCCCTCTTATTGTTTGATCTTTAATTTTTTTTATTATGACCTCTTTTCTTTCAGTAGTTAGACTTATATCTTCGTCTAAGTCCTCATTTACATATTCATAATCTTCAACCTTCATTTTTTCCTCTTTCTTACTTTTTAATATTAATGACTAATTTCTGTATCATTTGTTTTTTTTATATTCTTTACATCATTTGGCTTTTTATCAATTTCAACAATTCTATATAAATATTTTTTATCTCTATGTTCATATAAATATTTTAGGGCAATAAATGATTTTCCCGTACCTGTTGCATGGTTTATAGTTGTGCTTCTACTAGTTTTTAATGCTTCTATTAACTTTTGATATGCTATTTCATTATGTTCAAATAATGATATTTCGCTCATTTATTCCCCTCCTTTAATTATATTTCTAATTCATCTATTGAATTATTTCTTTTCTCTTTTTGCTGTTTTAATGTATATTTCATTGTCTTTATATTTCGTTTATATCTTTTTATCATTTGTTTTACTTCTTTTCTTTTTTGTTTTTGTTCTACTACTATTCTCCTTAATTCTTTTATATCTTGTATTATTTCTGAATTAGGTTCATCATTTTCTAAAATGGTTTTATTCAGTTTTTCTTCCATTTCTTTAATTTGATGTTTTAATGTTTTTCTTACTTCTTTTAAATTGCTTATAATTTGTTCAATATCTTCTATATTTTGTTGCTTTTCTACAATGTCATTTGTAGCTTCCTTTATTTCATCATACTCTGTATTATCTTGTACTTCTTCTTGTTCTTCTATATTAGCTTTTTCTTCATTTTCTTGTACTTCCTTTAGTGGTTCTTTTTTAGCTAAAATTTCTATTTGTGCTGAAACTTCTTCAACTTCTTTCGAATCTATATTTTTACCTTTAAATAATGCAAGTTTTAGAATTTCATTAATATCTTCATTTTCTAAATCTTGTATTTCTCCTTTTGCAATAATTTCGCCTATCTGTTCTTTTACTTTAATAGCACTATAAGAATAATCCCCTATTTTTATTACCATTCCATCTTCTGTTTTATTTTCATTTAATTTTCCAAAAATGCTATTTGATATTTCTTGTTGTTGATTACTTAATTTTATTTCTTTACTTTCTTCTTCAGTATAGTATTTATTATTTTTTATTAATTCTTGTCCTTTTATTTTTTCTAATTCATCTAATATTTCTTTTTTAGATATTCCATATTTTGACATTAAATTAGCTTCTGTTAAAAATAATTTGTTGTTTATTTTCCTTTTATCTTTATTTTCTACTATTAAATCTTCATTTTGTTGTTTAAAAAGATTTATTCTCATATTTAATTTTTTATTATTACTTGTAAAGAATTTATTTTCGCCTACTTTTGCTAAATCATATAAACCATTTTCTATTAGCAAATCCATATTTTTTTTGATATTTTGTGCATTTCCTTCAAATGCAACTCCAATATTATGATATGTTAAATCTATTTTATATTCTTTTAGCACATTATATATTTCTTCCATTTTATCTGACTTGGATACTGTAAGAAAATTAGGATATTCATTAACAAGTTCTTTTACATCAATACCTAATTTGTTTATTTTATCAAACATCAACATTACATCAATAGCTTTTTCTGTATTACATCCTAATAATGTATTACATCTATAAAAAATATCCATTCCAATTCCATATTGATTTGATTTTATTGTTTCTATTATGTCTTTCATTGCTTCTGGATTTCCTTTTTTTATAATTGTATCCAATTTAAGTTTTTCCGGATTTATTCCTTCTTCTCTTAGAATATCTATCATTTCTCGTGACTTTTCTTTATCCATATTTTTTTCTATTAATTCTTCTACATTTTCACTTGTTTTATCTTTCTTTTCTTCTATATTATCTCTTTTGATTACAGAACTTACGATTTTATATCTTTGCTTATCTTCATCTGAAAGTTCATCAATATTAACATTTTTTAACAATTCCGGATTAGCTTTGGAAAGCAAATATACATTTCCCAAAAATAAACCATCATAATCTTTTAAACCTTTAATCTCTTTTAATTCTCTAAGAATTTCTTTTCCCATATGTACACCAAATTGTCCATATCCTGGAACTTCAAATATAATACCATTATTACCTTGTATTCCATAATTATATTCTTCTTCATTGTTTTGTAATTCTGTTACAATTTGCCTAATATAATAATTTTTTTCATTAAACATCCATCTACTTGCATTAGCAGTGTAATTCAAATACTTATCTTTTTGCCATAAAGCAACTTTTTCTTCCCCAAATTTATTAATTAAATTCTGTTTTGCATTTTCCGAAATCCTTGTTATTTTACTTGTCAACATTTCTCTTATCATTTCTATTTCACTTTCCTCAATTTTTAATTGAGGATTCTTTACGTCAATAAACATTTTAAATAATGTTTGGTATTGATGTGCCATTCTATTTAATGTCTGAAGATTTATCATTTTTTTTACAATTAGTGGATTCTCTTCAAATCCATTAGAATATTGATTCCAATCAACAATCTCATCATGAAAAATGTCTCTATTCATATTAACTTCATCTTTATTAAAATCTTTAGTAGCAAAAAATAAGTCTAGTAATGCTTCATGTCTTTTTTCTTCTAATTCATCCCTTGAAATTCGTGGCACAATTTCTTTGTCAGAAGTTTTAGTTCCTATATTATTTATGTCAAAGTCACTATTTTTACATTTTTCTTTATCTAAGCCATAATAACTAATTAAAAATTCTTGTTCATCTGAAAAACCGTCTTGACCTTGATCTTGTGTTAAACCATCTATTGTGTATTCAAGCTCTTCCATTCTCTTTTTTCTTTTAATCTCTCTATCAAAATTTTCTTCAATACTATTATATGAATTTTCCATTTTTTCATTTTTCCTTTCATACTTTATATATAAAGCTAACTTATTATGTACAAAAAAGTAGAATAATGTTTTTTCATTACTCTACTTTTTCAAATTGACTATCTTTTTCCTAAAGCTCGCATCTCATTTTCTATTATATCGAGCTTTTCTATCAAATATTCATCTGATAGTTCATTGTTGAGCTGATAATCCAGCTCTTCTAGAAGTACTTGAACCCTTTCGTTAATTTCTAACTTTTTTTCAAGTTCAAAAGTGTCTTTTGCTCTTTTGTTAGAAATCTTTCTTGCTCTTTCTTTTATCGTCTTTACTCTTTCTTCAATTGTTCTAGGGTTATTCATTTGAATCCTCCTTATAAAAAGACCAGCCATTGGTTACATAATTATTATATCACATTTTTCTTGTAAAAGCAAAGTATTTATCTATTTTTTTCAATTATATCAAACAAAATTCTTTTAGTATATGCCTTTTCACATTTGTAATATAAACTTAATATTTTTGTAATATAACTGAAACAAAATACTTCGACCGTTTTGCAATTATTCTCTATTAGTAATCTCTTCCAAATCAAGAAGTTCTTGCCATCTCTCATCAACAACTCTTTGGAATTCTTGAATCATCCATTCATTACCAGGTTTAAACATGTGTTTAAAACGTTTTTGTGGACGTAAGAATTCTTCTATTGGAAGTTTCTTAGCTGGTTTATATGTTATTTTATATTTTCCATTAACTACTTCATATAATGGCCAATAACATGTATCAGCTGCTAATTTGTTAATTTTCATTAAATCTTCTGTTGGATACCCCCAACCTCTTGGGCATGGTGCCATAACATTTAAAAATGCTGGTCCTTCTGTATACAATGCTTTTTCAGATTTTTCATATAAATCTTTAAAGTTTGTCATTGCAAGAGTTTGTGCAACATATGGTATATGATGTCCTACCATAATTTTTGCCAAGTCTTTTCTTTCTTGCATTTTTCCTGGAATAACTTTTCCTGCTGGTGATGTTGTTGTATCTGCAAATTTTGGTGTTGCTGATGAACGTTGGATTCCTGTGTTCATATATGCACCATTGTCATAACATACATATACCATGTCATGACCTCTTTCCATTGCTCCAGATAGACTTTGTAAACCTATGTCATAAGTTCCTCCATCTCCACCAAAAGCAATGAATTTTGTATCTTTATCTTGTGGTAATTTTCCTTGTTTTTTCATTGATTTATATGCTGCTTCTGCCCCAGCACATGTTGCGCCTGCACATTCAAATGCTGTATGTATAAATGAATCTGTCCAAGCTGTATATGGATAAATAAATGTAGATACTTCCATACATCCTGTTGCATTTGCTACTACTGCATGGTCTTCTGGTTTTAATGCTCTCATTATCATTCTTGATACAACTGGAGCACCACATCCAGCACACATCCTGTGTCCTTCTGTAAATCTTGAAGGTTTATTTGCCATTACTTCTTTTAAATTATATGCCATCTTACTTTTCCTCCCTTCTTAATCCTAAATATCTATATGGATCTCCAATTTCTCCAGTTTTTACTATTTCTGCTAAGTCTGTATATACTGATTCTAATTGTTTTTCTGTTGTATCTCTTCCACCAATTCCATATACGTAATTTACCATTGGAACTTGTTTTTTATTTACATACATTGCTGATGTTACATCTTCAAATAATGCTCCACCTGCTCCATTTAAAGAATCTGCTTTATCTAATATCGCTACTGCTTTTAAATGTGATAGTGCTTCTGCAACTTCTTCTACTGGGAATGGTCTATACATTCTTATTTTTAATAATCCTGCTTTTACACCTTGTGTTCTTAACTTATCTACAACAGCTTTTGTTGTTCCTGCAGTTGAATTCATACATACTATTGCAATTTCAGCATCTTCTAGTTTATATTCTTCAAAAAAGTCATAATGTCTTCCTGTCCAATGCTCAAAATCTATTGCAACTTCTTTTATTATTTCTTTTGCTTTTTTCATTGCTTCTGCCTGTTGCGCTTTATGTTCAAATAAATATGCTTGTAAGTCTAATGGACCAACAGCAATTGGTTCATCTCTATTTAATAAATAATGTTCTGGTTTATATTGTCCAACAAATTTCTTAACATCTTCATCATTTTCTAATTGAATATTTTCAATTGAGTGTGATGTTATAAATCCATCTTGACATACCATTAATGGTAATAATACATCTTTATGTTCTGCTATTCTATGTGCCATTAACATATTGTCATATGCTTCTTGGTTATTTTCTGAAAATAACATTATCCATCCTGCATCTCTTACTCCCATTGCATCTGAATGATCATTATGTATATTTAATGGTCCTGAAACTGCTCTATTTACTAATGCCATTACTATTGGCAATCTTAAACTTGATGCTATATATATCATTTCCCACATTAATGATAATCCATTTGCTGATGTTGCTGTCATAGCTCTTGCTCCAGCTGCTGATGCTCCTATTGTTGCAGACATCGCACTATGTTCACTTTCTACTGCAACAAATTCTGTATCTACATCTCCATTTGCAACAAATGTAGAAAAATATTGTGGTATTTCTGTTGATGGTGTTATTGGAAATGCTGCAACTACGTCTGGATTGATTTGCTTCATTGCGATTGCTGTTGCTTCGTTTCCACTTAATCTTTCTCTTATACTCATTTCTTTATCTCCTTCCTATTTACAATTTGAACAAGAATAGTTATATTGTTCAAATTAAACTCCTTCCTCTTTCATTTCTATAGCAGCAAAAGGACACGCTTTAGCACAAACTCCACATCCTTTGCAATAATCATAATTAAATTCTCCTCTGTTTAAATCTTTTCCTACAGGAATTGAATTGTCTGGACATACAGGGAAGCATAATCCACATTGTTTACACTTCTCTTCTATCCAAATTGGTTTCATACTTCTCCAATCTCCAGTTTTAAATTCTTTTGCATTTCCTGCACAATATATATTTCCACCTATTGTTAATTCTTCCATAGGTGTCTTTGGATTTATTTCTGTCATTTTGATTTCCTCCTTTTTATCATAATTCTACTTCTTTATTTTTTTCTTTTTCAACTCTTTGAGCATATTTTCTTCTTGATAATCCAAATATTGAATTGAATTTAGTTCCATTTTTGTTGGAAATGTTTTCGCCTATACCTTCTATAAATTTTTCTCTTTCTTTTATTTCGTCTATTGTAAGTGATAGTATTGATGCACTTTTGGGAAGTATATCTAATACTCCTTTTTCTTCTAAATATGGAAGTACTGTTTGTAATGTTTTTATGTTTTTTGTGATTATTAGTGGCTTTAAATATCCCTCTCCATAATTTTCACTTATATAATTTATATTTTCTTGTAATTGTTTTGCAGATTTTAGAAATATACTCCCAGTTGGCTCTATTCCATTTTCTTTACATGCTTTTACTATTTTCTCGATTTCTTCTGCTGTCTTTTGAAATACATTTCCGGTTGGCTCTATTCCATTTTCTTTACATACTTTTACTATTTTCTCGATTTCTTCTGCTGGTTTTAGAAATACATTTCCGGTTGGCTCTATTCCATTTTCTTTACATACTTTTACTATTTTCTCGATTTCTTCTGATGTCTTTTGAAATACATTTCCGGTTGGCTCTATTCCATTTTCTTTACATACTCTTACTATTTTCGCTATTTCTTCTGCTGGTTTTAGAAATACACTTCCGGTTGGCTCTATTCCATTTTCTTTACATGCTTTTACTATTTTCTCGATTTCTTCTGCTGGTTTTAGAAATACATTTCCGGTTGGCTCTATTCCATTTTCTTTACAT
>CAKPLQ010000039.1 GCA_934167685.1 uncultured Clostridia bacterium
TGGAATTTCTGCACTATTAAATCTCATTACTTCATCAAGTACTAATGAAACTGTAATTCCGTGTGGTAGGTGATGATATGCTCCTAGTTTATGTCCCATTGAATGACATATTCCTAAAAATGCATTTGCAAAGGCCATACCTGCCATTGTTGCAGCATTTGCCATTTTTTCTCTTGCTTCTGGGTCATTTGCTCCGTTTTCATATGCTCTTGGTAAATATTCAAAAATTGTTTTTATTGCTTCTATTGCTAGTCCATCTGTAAATTCTGTTGCCATCATAGATGCATATGCTTCTATTGCATGAACTAATGCGTCTGCACCTGATGCTGATGTTAATCCTTTTGGTGCATTCATCATCAAGTTTGCATCTACAATTGCAATTTTAGGTAATAATTCATAATCTGCTAATGGATATTTTTGTCCTGTTGTTTCGTCTGTAATAACAGCAAATGGTGTTACTTCTGAACCTGTTCCTGCTGATGTTGGTACAGCTATAAAGTATGCTTTTTCTCCCATTTTAGGGAATGTATATACTCTTTTTCTGATATCCATAAATCTCATTGCCATGTCTAAAAAGTCGATATCTGGATGTTCATACATTACCCACATAATTTTTGCAGCATCCATTGCTGAACCTCCACCTACTGCTATTATGCAATCAGGTTTGAAGGCATCAATTAGTTTTGCACCTTCTTTTGCACATGCAAGTGTTGGATCTGGTGCAACATCAAAGAATGTCTCATGTACTATTCCCATTTCGTCTAATTTATCTGTTACTACTTTTGTGTATCCATTTTCATAAAGAAATGTATCTGTTACTATAAATACTCTCTTTTTACCCATTACATTTTTTAGCTCTTCTAAAGCTACTGGTAAACAACCTCTTTTTAAATATACCTTTTCAGGTGCTCTAAACCAAAGCATATTTTCTCTCCTTTCGGCTACTGTTTTAATATTTATTAAATGTTTTACTCCTACATTTTCTGATACAGAGTTTCCACCCCATGATCCACATCCAAGTGTTAGTGATGGTGCTAATTTAAAGTTGTATATGTCACCAATTCCACCTTGTGATGATGGTGTATTTATTAAAACTCTACATGTTTTCATTGTATTATAGAATTTTTCTATCTTTTCTTTTTCAGTAACTGTATTGATATATAATGAAGATGTATGTCCTAATCCTCCATCCTCTATTAATCTATATGCTTTGCTTAATGCATCATCAAAACTTGATGCTTTATACATTGCTAATACAGGTGATAGTTTTTCGTGTGCAAATTCTTCTGATAATTCTACACTTTCTACTTCACCTACTAATATTTTTATATTTTCGTCTACATCTATTCCTGCAAGTTTTGCTATTGTATATGCAGATTGTCCAACTATTTTAGCATTTAATGCTCCATTTATTATTATTGTTTTTCTTACTTTTTCTGTTTGTTCTGCATTTAGTAAGTAGCATCCTCTTTTCATAAATTCATTTCTTACTTGTTCATAAATTTTGTCACTTACTATTACTGATTGTTCTGATGCGCATATCATCCCATTATCAAATGTTTTTGAATGTATTATTGAGTTTACTGCTAATACTATATCTGCTGTTTCATCTATTACAGCTGGTGTATTTCCTGCACCTACTCCTAATGCTGGTTTTCCACTTGAATATGCTGCTTTTACCATTCCTGGTCCACCTGTTGCCAATATTATATCTGCTGATTGCATCAATAAATTTGTTAATTCTAATGATGGCACATCAATCCACGCAATTATTCCCTCTGGCGCTCCTGCTTTTACAGCTGCTTCTAATACTATTCTTGCAGCTTCTATTGTTGATTTTTTTGCTCTTGGGTGTGGACTTATTATTATTCCATTTCTTGTTTTTAATGCTAACAATGTTTTAAATATTGCTGTTGATGTTGGATTTGTTGTTGGTATTACTGCTGCAATTACTCCTATTGGTTCTGCTATTTTTGTAATTCCATAATTTTCATCTTTTTCTATAACTCCACATGTTTTTACATCTTTATATTTATTATATACATATTCTGCTGCATAGTGATTTTTTATTACTTTGTCTTCTACTACTCCCATTCCAGTTTCTTCTACTGCCATTTTTGCAAGTGGTATTCTGTTTTGGTTTGCAGCTATTGCTGCTGCTTGAAATATTTTATCTACTTGTTCTTGGGTATATTTAGCAAATTCTTGTTGTGCTTTTCTTACTTTTTCTATCGTTTTTTGTAAGGCTTCATTATCCATTTTTAAACCTCATCCTTTCTTTTGATTCTCTACCTTTTCATCATAACAAAAAACTAATAGTTTTGCAACTATTAGCTTTGATTTTTCTTATTTTTATTTTGACAATTTTTTCTCTTTTAGATATCTTTTTAACAAAAATCTCTTACATTATAACTTCAACATTAAATATTTTTCCACTACCGTCAAGTATGATTTTGTTCTCGTGTTCAACTCCATCAATCAGCACTTTAGAGACACCAGTATTTCTGCCATTAAAGTTTTTAACACTAACATTATAAATACTATTACCAAATTTATACTTAATCTCAAATTCATTCCAGAACTTAGGAATACAAGGATTAAAACTCATAGTATTGTGATAAATATTTAGTCCCAAAATATATTGAATACCAGCTAAATAGTACCAACTGCTTGAACCTGTATACCAAGTCCAACCACCAGAACCAGCCAAATTCTGAGCCCCATATACATCTGCTGCTATAACATATGGCTCAACTTTATATTTGTTTGCCGCTTCTTTTGTTCTTGCATGTTCAATAGGTGTAATCATCTTATATAATTCTACTGCTTTATCTCCTTTGCCAAGCATTGCTTCTGCGATAATTGCCCAAATGGCAGAGTGTGTGTATTGTCCACCATTTTCTCTAACACCTGGAACATAAGCTTTAATATATCCAGGCTCAAGCTTGCCCTTTTCAAAAGGAGGGTCAAGTAATTTTATAATTCCACTTTCAACATCAACCAAATGATTTTCTAGACTTTCCATTGCTTGTTTTTGTTTTTCTTCATCTCCTGCACCAGAAATTACAGACCAACTTTGAGCAATACTGTCAATTCTACATTCTTCATTTTCCATACTTCCATAAACATCACCATTATCAGCAAAAGCCCTTTTAAACCATCTACCATCCCATGCATTTGTATTTAAGCTTATTTGCAACTGTTTTGCAATCTTTCTATATTGCTCAACCGTCTCTAAATCATTCATATATTCTGCAATCGAAACGAACTCTTGTAAAATTTCATATAAGAAAAATCCTAACCATACACTTTCTCCTTTACCTTCTGGTCCTATATTGCTGAAACCATCATTCCAATCTCCTATTCCGATTTTAGGCAAGCCGTGTTCTCCAAAGCTCCACTCATTATCACTAATTCCACAATCTCTGTCAATTGCCTTTTTGCAATGTTCATAAATACTTTCTTCTATATTTGATTGTAAATATTGTTCATATTTTTCCTTTTCATTTTCTCTTAATTTTGTACCTTGCAAATATGGTGTAACAACATTTAAAATCTCATAATTTCCAGTATGTCTAATATATTTTATAACCATATATGGAAGCCACAATAAATCATCAGAAAACATAGTTCTTATACCTCTATTATTTTCCTCATGCCACCAATGTTCAACATCCCCTTCAATAAATTGATGTTTACTGTGTTTTATAATTTGATTGTATAAAATATTTGCATCTAAAAACTTTGTACCATAAGCATCTTGCAATTGGTCTCTAAATCCATATGCACCACCTGATTGATAAAATCCACTTTTTGCAAGTAATCTACTACAAATAGTTTGATACATTATCCAACCATTAAGCATTATATTTAAAGATTCATATGGTGTTTTTACTTGTAATTTTCCTAATAAGTCATTCCATTTATTTTTGACTTTACCAAGTTCCATATTACAATTTTGAACTTTTGAATATTTATATGCAATATCTTTTGCTGAAACTAAATTTTCTTCTGCACCTAAAACTATAGATATTTTTTTGTCAGAAAAACTTTCTATTTCAACTTCTAATTCTATTGCAATACATGATTTTTTTCCAATGCCATTATCACTATCAAGTCTAACTTTGTTAATTCCAAAAGTCTTTTTATTTCCTGTAAATGACTTGATTTTCTCACTACTAGAAACATATATTGTGTCATAAAATTCATCAACATTATAAAGATTTTTAGCAATTACCATATTTGAATTTTCTTCATATTTAAGTTTTATATAACTGTCTGATTTTATTTCGTCTTCTCCTATTACAGGTTTCACATAATATAAAACCTTTAGCTTTTTCTTTTTAGGTGCATTATTCTTTAGTGTCAAAATATTGATTTTACAACTTTCTTCTTGAGGTACAAATACTTCTAACTCCTGCATTATTTCATCACTTGAATGAATATATTTTGCATATCCAAATCCAAATACTGCATTATAATTTTTATCATCTGGCAAAGGCATTGCGGTTGGTGTCCATATTCGCCCATTTTCTTCATCTTTTAAATAAATTATTTCTGATGGAATATTACTACATGCACTGTTTTGCCAACTTGTAATTCTATTTAATCTACTATTTTTGTACCAAGTATATCCTCCACCACTTTCTGTTACAATACTACCGAATTTTTCGTTTGCAATTACATGGCTCCAAGTTGTTGGCAATTTATTTTCTTTATTTACTCTTATAACATATTCTTTTCCGTCTTCTGTAAAAGCTCCATATTCATTATAGTATTTAGGTTCTTGCATATTATTCAAAATATCTGTATCTTTTGTTGCATCTTCCTCTGTAGTTATTTCTTTTGCATTTTCAACAACTCTATATTCATCCAATACATCTTCTTCCATATCTCTTATAATATTCTGAAGATTTCCTAAATGACTGTCCACAACTAGACTTGAAACAAACTTTATCAAATTCACATCTTGCGTGTCCATCTCACTTTTAGAAAGCACAAAAATTCCACCATAAATGTTTTTCATATATGCTAAATGACTATTTAAAATTGCCCCCTCAATTTCATCTTTTATATAGTTTTCGTAGCTGTAGTTTTCTTCATCTATTATTACCAACTCAACTTGCACATTTTTAGTTCTAAAAAATTCATATGCTTTTATAATTTGTTTAACAACATAAATGTCATTTATATATTTAATTGTAACTGTAATTATAGGTAATTCTCCTGAAATACCATATTTCCATAAATCTTTTTGCTCATAGGTTTTATATGCCAATTTAGAATTGTTTTTTAATGGATTGTCAAACAAAATATATGATAATATTGTCTGATATATATCCATATCCTTACCTTTGATTTCAAGATATCTTGATTCTGCCTCTGTTTTAGCTTTAACAATTTCAAATTCTCTACCTACATTTTCCATTACTTTGTATTTTTCTATATTTTGAATTGCTAACTGTTCTTCATATTCAACTGACAATATTAAATCAACATATACTTTTTGTTCTGGCTGAATTTTAATTGTATTTTTTAGTGCTACTATCCCTTCTGTAGTAAGCCCTATCTTTTTAGACAGCGGAGTAGAATTTTGAATAGATTTTGGTATTCCAAAATTATTTCGTCCTGCAAATTTTGCTCTATCTATTTCATATTCTGTTTCTCCTATTTTCTCACTATTTGTTTGCATTTTTGCAATTAAATATAATTCTTTTTGATTACTTTCTCTTTTCTTTCTTTTTACGGTTAAGCAATCATTTTCTTCATCATATCCATACACTAAAAATAAATTATTAAAAGCTTGATGTGCATAATCCTGTTCCTTTCTTGACAGCACTGGCTCAAAGTATGAGGTTACTTCTAATATTTTTTCTTCTTGAGTTTTATTTTCAATTTCCAGTCTTCGTATTTCAACAGGTTCATTCGCATCTACTGTAACTTTGAATTTCGTTTTTATTTCTTTTTCTGTTTTCTCAAATTGATTTCTATCTGGCATAAATTGAACTGCAAATTGCTCACAATTGTTATCATCCGTTGCAGACCAAATTTCATTTGTTTTTATATCTTTTACATAGAAAAATATTCCTTGGTTATAGTCATCTGTTCTTTTAAATCTATTTATATAATTTTCTTCAAACTTACTTACTCCACATCCTACTTGGTTCATTGCTACAACATATTTTTCGTTTCCTATTACATTTCCTCTTATTACTCTTTCATCAATCTTATTGTATTCTCTTACTGTATAATTTTCGTAATCTTGATATTTAATTTTTTCCGGTTTTTCTTTTGATTCTTTTGTTATTATAAATGTTTCTGGCATTCTTTCTTGCAATAAAATACTTACAGCTTCTATTTCTGGATTTTTCATAAACCTTTTTTGAAAAATTTGATTATTAAACAAATTGTTTATAGATAGTAAAATCAATGCCTGATGATGTGCCATATATGTTTTTACAGGTATCGATTTTTTTCCCTTTTCTAATCTTTCTGGTGTGTAATCTATTGATTCATAAAATCCATATTTGTTATACATTCCTTGCTTTTCTAATTCTTTTAAATTTTTTATTACTGCAGTTGGCATATCTGTTATTGCCAATACACTTCCATAAGTTGAACTTACCATTTCATCTGCTAATCCTCTTTTTAGCCCTAACCATGGAATTCCAAATGCTTTATATTGATAGTTTGAATGTAAGTCTTTTAAGTTAAATGCTGCTTCTGATATTCCCCAAGGTATTCCTAACTTTTGGCTATATTCAATTTGGTTCATTATTGCAAATCTGCAAGATTCATCTAACAAACTTCCTTCATATCTTGGTATATTTATATTTGGCATTAAATATTCAAATGCCGTTCCAGACCATGATATAAGGCCTTTGTACTTTCTTAATACTGTTAAAGTTCTATTCAAATTATTCCAATGTTTTGATGGTACATCATTTTTAGCTATCGCTACTAAACTTGCTTGTCTAGCTTCTGATGCTAATAAGTCATAATACGAATCTGTTAATTTATTTTCTTCTATATTAAAACCTATTGAAAATAACCTTTGCTCTTCATTATATAATACCTTAAAATCAGTATTTTCTATCATTTCAGTTAATTTATTTATCAAATCTTCTATTTTTTCTGTCTTGTCCAGTTCTTCTAAAAAAGCCCTAGTTGTATACATATATCCAACTAAATTTCCACTATCTACTGTTGAAATATATCTTGGAATTAATGGTTCTTTTGTTTTTATATTGTACCAATTATATAAATGTCCATTCCATTTAGGAAGTTCATATACAACATTTATTAGTTTTTTTAGTCTATCTATACTTGATTCAAGTCCTTCAAATCCTAGGTCATAACTTGATATTATTGCTAACATTGAAAGCCCTATATTTGTTGATGATGTTCTTGGCACAACCAGTTGTTTTCTATCTTCTTGATAATTATCTGGAATCATATAATTATTTTCTGGCGTTAGATAATCTTTAAAAAATTGCCAAGTTTTTTGTGCAATTTCTTTTAGATATATTTCGTCTTCTTTCGCTATTTTTTTCTTACCTTTTTCTGGTACTTTGCTTATTTTACACATTATATAAGGAGTAATTATCCACAAAATACCAATAATTGTTAATAACCATCTATCAAACCCTAGTAAAACTGCTAATATTCCGAATATTACATTTATAGCCATCATTTTATAATAATTTTCAAATGTAGTTTTAGATTGTTTTTCTGCATCTTCTGAAGTCATCCATTCTAACAAATGTTTATGAGAAATATTTACTCTATATATTGTTTTACAAATTGCCTTTAATTCCACATATGCTTTATATGGTACACAACCTAATGTCAAAATTGCCCTATATATTGCACCTTTTATTCCTGCAATATGTGGTATAAATGTTTTTTGCTTTTTCTCTCCTTCTTTTCTTGAAAATGCCAATGTTAAAATTTCTAGCACAAATGGATATACAACTATTCCAAGTGCTGTTAATATCAGCCATTGACTTCTTGTGCATATCCCCCATGCTAATAAAACTATTGTTGCTATTTCAAATAAGCTTCTTCTTAAATTATCAAATATTTTAAATTTTGAAAGTGCATTTAATTTGCTTTTTAGCCATCTTGTAATTTGCCAATCTCCTCTTGTCCATCTTGATAATCTATTCATAAAACTCGCATATTTTGTTGGATATCCATCCATTAGCATTATATCTGATGCTAACCCACATCTTAAATAACTTCCTTCTAATAAATCATGACTAAGTACTGTATTTTCTGGAATTTCCTGTTTTAATACTTTTGAAAACACTTTAACATCATATATTCCCTTTCCTGTAAAAATGCCTTCTTGAAAATTATCTTGATATATATCAGATATTGCGTTTGTGTAATTATCTATTCCACCTGCACCTGCAAAAATTTTTGTAAATAGATTTATATGACTAGCATTTAAATTTATTCCAACTCGTGGTTGCATTAACGCATGACCTTTTACTACTGTTCCATTTTTAATTTCTGGCCTGTTTAATATATGTGACATGGCCCCAACTAGTTCAAATGCAGTATTTAAGACTAAGTCTGTATCTGCATCTAATGTTATTACATATTTAATTTGTGGTAATTCTTGTTGATTTATTGTATTTATTTTGAATTTATTTTTTTCATTTTTTAAGATATATTCATTAAATTGTGTAAGTAATCCTCTTTTTCTTTCCCAGCCTAAATATTTATCTTCTTTTTTATTGTATTGTCTTTCTCTATAAATAAAGTGGAATATTGGAAAATCATTTTTCGAATATTTTTCGTTTAAAAGAGCTACTTGTTTTAGTCCTTCTTCTATTACTTCTTTGTCAAATTTTTCTTCTTTGGTAGTACTTTCTGAACAATCTCCTAATAATGCAAAATATAAATTCTTACTTTTATTGGCCAAATAAAATACTTCCATTTTACTAAATAATTCTTGTACTTTTCCTTTTGTTTTTATTATTGTTGGTATTACTACAAATGTTGCATTTTGTTCTGTTATTCCATTTGCTAATTCCATTTTGGGAATTATTTTAGGCTTCACTATTTTTCCTAATATATATTGAATTGTTTGAGTTACAAATTCTGATATTGGTATGATTAAAAATATTGTTGTTAATATAAATTTTGTTATATTTTTTTCATTTACTCCTGCTAATATAATTGATAATCCTAATGTTAGTATAAAAAATGTTATGATATAAATTTGAGCTTTAGTTTGTGTTTTTAATATTGTTTCTTTGTACTGTAATTTATTATATAGTTCATTTCTTCCATCATCTATTAAATAATATCCTATATGACTCTGTTTACTACCTCTTTCTGCATTATTACACAACTCTATTGTTTTTCTAGCTATATATATTTCAGACATTTTTGTTTTTTGTGCTATTTCTTTTATTGTATTTCTATAATATTCTTTTGTTTTGTATTCCATTTTGTCATATACACCTGCCGGGTCATTACTTAAAATTTCTTCTACACCATTGATTTTTTCAAATATATCTAAAAAGTTTATTCTCTGAATTTTCTTTATGCTTGTTATACAATTTCCCATTGTTATTTTTCTTATTGCTGTTGCAAAATGTTCTTTTTGTATTGCATCAGATACTGTTATTCCTAGCTTTTCTACCTCTTCTTCTAAAATATTTAAATCTCCATATGCTCTTTTTCCATATTTTTTTAGTGAATATGACATGTATTCTATAAATGGGTATTTCATTTTTCTTACATCATTACCTTTTAATCTCATTCCTGCAAATTGATTGTATTTTAATTCACTTTTGTCTTTCTTTTCTACTAATCTTTCTATTATACTTTTTACTTTATATTTTTGTGTTTGACTACTATATATTTTTTCGCATATATCTGCAATATTTTGTATTATTGCTATCTGTAGAAACACTCCTATATTCCATATCTCTTCCATATTTAAGGTCTTTTTTGTTTGATATGCTTGCAAATATTTTTCTAAGTTTTCTCCTGTTATTCTGTTGTCTGTATAGGCCACTATTTCTGCTGCTAATACATATATTCTTGCAAATCCTGCATATTTGCCATTTTGAATTCCTACAAAATTTGTATATTTTTTTAATGTTATTTCTTTTTCTATTTGTCTTACTGCTTCTTCTACTATATAAAAATTGTCTAATATCCATTCTCCTGCTGGATGTATGTTTATTCCTAATTTTATATGTTCATTTAATAGATGGTATGTGTTCTTTATTAATGTATAGTTTGCTAACATTTGTGGTATTGGATATGTGCTTTTATCTGATTTTTGTTTTAGTGTATGTTGTATTGCTATTTTTTCCATGTGCTTTTTTAGCTGTTCTTCGTCTAATATCGCTCCTTCTATGTCTAATTTTTGATATTTTCTCAAAAAAATCCACTCCTTGCAAATTATGTTTTACACATATTGTTTGCAAAAAGTGGTATTTTATACATGTGTTCTATTTGTATTGTTCATCTAATAACCAATCTATTATATTTTTGTGAATTATGCCATTTTGTGAAAAATCAAATTTATCCATTTTCTAAATTTCCGACTTTAACATCATATTTATCTGCCTTATTTATCATCATTGCTTTTGTCATATACTCTAAATAATTGTATAGCGTTATCTTTGCAACTTCTCTATCATCTTTATTAGCAAAATAATTTGACAAGCTTTCTGCCGAAAAATTTTGTGATTGTGTTGTAACTATATATTCAACAATTCTATTAAATAAATCCAAATCTTTTATATTAAATCTGGTTATAATATCTTTTATTAAAATAGAATTATAAATATCTGTCAAATATGTTCTTATTTGAGCTTCATCTGTAAGCATAAATCTCTGTGGCATTCCACCCCAAATTACATTATCTTTTCTATCTGTTATATTTTTAAATTCACATACTTCTTTAAATGTAAATGGATAAGTTTTAAAGCTTACATATCTTCCAGCTATATGTGTAGCAAGTTCTCCAGATAGCAAATCACTATTAGAACCGGTTATAAATATTGATACATTTTGTGATGCTTTGAATGAATTGATTGCTTTTTCCCAATGTTCAACATTTTGTTTACTATACTAAACAAAATTATGTTTTTTTGTATTTTTGTTTAGTACAAATTACACAAAAATCCACTCCTTGCAAATTATGTTTTACACATATTGTTTGCAAAAAGTGGTATTTTATACAGTGAGGACTAGTCCGGTGAGGAGACGACTCACACTTGTTGCGAGCTTGTCAAGATTAGTGTGTAAATTTTTTTATAATCTTTATTAGTAGTACAAAATTTGTACTACTAATTTTTAT
>CAKPLQ010000040.1 GCA_934167685.1 uncultured Clostridia bacterium
AAACAAAAAATGTTAAAGAGTGTATATCAAAATGGAGGGTTTTATGTAGGAAAATATGAAACAGGAATAGAAGATGCGCCAAAGACATCAGGTTCAGAATCAACAGCACCAACAGAAACACCAGTAATAAAACAAAATGCATATCCATATAATTATGTAACATGTAGTCAAGCACAGGCATTAGCTAGTGGTATGGTGAAATCAGAAAATTATACAAGTAGTTTAATGTTTGGAGTGCAGTGGGATTTAGTATTAAAGTATTTAGAGACAAAAGGAACAGCACAAGCAGATTTGAAAGAGGATAGTACAAGTTGGGGAAATTACGAAAATAATTTATGGAATATAACAAATGCAAATTCTAAATATGCTATTTTAAATACAAGTAATTATACATTAGGAGATTGGACGAGCGGAGCGTATGGAGCAAAAGGTTCAAGTAAAAGTATATTATTATCAACAGGAGCAAGTGATACATTTAGTAAGCAGGGAATATATGATTTAGCAGGAAATGTATTTGAGTGGACTCTAGAATATACCTCTGATTCGAACTTTCCTTGTGCCGGTCGTGGGGGCGATTACTTCTACGGTGGCAGCAGTAATCCAGCGGCCCACCGTTACGGCTACGATAAGACCATTTACAACGACGAAGTCGGCTTTCGTGTAGCACTTTATTAAATCGTAGCACTGAGTCCTGTACAGCGATACTCTAGAATGGGCTCAACCAAAGAATTAAATATAAAAATCAGAACGAGAGGAAGACGGGTCGCACATGGTGCGAAGCAACAAGTGTGAGTCGTCTCCAACCAAGTTGACGTAAAATAGATTTTTGATATATTAAGTAATAGTGTAGTGAGTTTTATACTTGCTATGCTATTTTATTTTGGAATTTATATAAAAATGTTACTGAATAATTTTTATAGGGAATAGTTGAAATATAAGCTTTGAATGAAGTGGCGAATGTGCATGAAGAAATTTTAGAAATTCTTATGTAGTTTTATGGAAAGAGTTCACGATAGTGGAAGGGTGCCATAAAACAAATTAGAATTTCTTAAATTTCGTAATAAGCCGAGACATGTAATAAAAAGCTTATATTTAAACTATTTATTTATATTAATTCTAAATAAAACATTAATTAGTAATACTAAAAATTGTAAAAAGGTCTTGCCAAATGTAGCAAGGTATGTTATATTAGATGTGTACTGAATTTATAGTACGAAAAGCAACTTAGGAATGGCAAAAGAAATTTTAAAGTCTTGATTTTTTTCAAAAGGTTTATTCAAAGAAAAGAAATCAATAATGATGTAAAGTATTATTATATAGAATTGGAAAAGTTTAGAAAACAAAATCCAGATATGACAAAACAAATAAATCATTGGCTTTTATTTCTGGACATGGAGAGAAGGGAGTTGCTAGAAATGGCATGTGAGAAGAATGAAAAGGTTAGAAGGGCAGTTGATAATTATGAGGTTTTAATTGGAGATGAAGAGGTTAAAAGATTAGCAGAAATTAGACTGATGGCTAAACTGGAAGAGAAGTCTGCGCTGGATTGTGCTAGAGAAGAAGGCGAAGAACGTGGCAAGGAGATTGGAAGAAAAGAGGGCGAAGAACAAAATAGAAGAGAAATAGCCCAAAAGATGAAAAAACAAAAAATGCCAATAAAGCAAATTGCCGAAATAACTGGATTAAGTGAAAAAGAGATAGAGAAAATATCAGGAAAATAGTATTGAATTTTACACCATTTTTTAAAATCATATTTCAAAATTAAATCAAAAAACATTGACAAAAAAACATATAAAAATTATAATACAAAATGGTGAAAAATGATAAAAAGCAACAAGATTGGTAATAATAAAAATGGAGGTAGAAAAAATGGATTTTGAACAATGGAATGGTTTTAATAAAGGGGAATGGAAAAGACAAATAGATGTAAGAAGCTTTATACAAAAAAATTACACACCATATGTTGGAGACTCAAGCTTTTTAACAGGAACAACAGAAAAAACAAAAAAATTATGGGACGAAGTATTAGAATTATACCAAAAAGAGCATGATGCACAAGGTGGAGTGCTAGACATAGACACAAAAACAATATCAACAGTATCAGCACATGAAGCCGGATATATAGACAAAGACTTAGAAGAAATAGTAGGATTGCAAACAGATGCACCATTAAAAAGAGCAATAATGCCATTTGGTGGAATCAGAATAGTAGAAAAATCATGCGAAGCATATGGAAGAGAAGTAGACCCAGAAACAGATAGAATATTCCATACAGCAAGAAAAACACACAATGATGGAGTATTTGATGTATACACACCAGACATAAGAGCAGCAAGAAGTTCACACTTAATAACAGGACTTCCAGACGGATATGGAAGAGGAAGAATTATAGGAGACTACAGAAGAGTCACATTATATGGTGTAGATGCATTAATAGCAGAGAAAAAAGAAGAATTAGAAATATTAAATGTAGATGACTTTACAGAAAAAGTAATAAGAGAAAGAGAAGAAATATCAGAACAAATAAAAGCACTTAACCAATTAAAAGTAATGGCAGAAAAATATGGATATGACATCTCTAGACCAGCAGGAAATGCAAAAGAAGCAATACAATGGTTATACTTTGGATACTTAGGAGCAGTAAAAGACCAAAATGGTGCTGCAATGAGTATTGGTAGAACATCAACATTCTTAGACATATATATAGAAAGAGACTTAAAAAACGGAACACTAACAGAAGAAACAGCACAAGAATTAATGGACCACTTTATAATGAAATTAAGATTAGTAAGATTTTTAAGAACACCAGAATACAATGAACTATTCAGTGGAGACCCAGTATGGGTAACAGAAAGCATTGGTGGAATGGGAATTGATGGTAGAACATTAGTTACTAAAAACTCATTCAGAGTATTACACTCATTAGAAAATTTAGGACCAGCTCCAGAGCCAAACCTAACAGTATTATGGTCAACAAGATTACCAGAAGGATTTAAGAGATATACAGCAGATTTATCAATAAAAACATCTTCAATCCAATACGAAAATGATGATGTAATGAGAGCAACATTAGGAGATGACTATGGAATAGCATGTTGTGTATCACCTATGAAAATAGGAAAACAAATGCAATTCTTTGGAGCAAGAGCAAATTTAGCAAAAACATTATTATATGCAATCAACGGGGGTAAAGACGAAAAAACTGGAAAACAAGTTACACCAAAATTTGAACCAATCACATCAGAATATTTAAATTATGACGAAGTTATAGAAAAATTTGACCAAATGATGGACTATGTTGCAAAAATATATATAAAAGCTTTAAATGCAATACATTACATGCATGACAAATACTCATATGAAGCAATAGAAATGGCACTACATGATAAAGATGTAATTAGAACAATGGCATGTGGAGTTGCCGGATTATCAGTAGTTGCAGATTCACTTTCAGCAATCAAATATGCAAAAGTAAAAGTAATTAGAGACGAAAACGGATTAGCTGTAGACTATCAAGTAGAAGGAGAATACCCTCAATTTGGTAATGATGATGACAGAGTAGATACAATAGCAGTTGAAGTTGTTAGAAGATTCTTAAATAAATTAAAGAAACATCCAACATATAGAGACTCAAAACACACATTATCAATATTAACAATCACATCAAATGTAGTATATGGAAAAGCAACAGGAAACACACCAGACGGAAGACGCGCAGGAGCACCATTTGGACCTGGAGCAAACCCATTACATGGTAGAGATGTAAATGGAGCATTAGCAGTAATGAACTCAATTGCAAAATTACCATTTGAAGATTCACAAGATGGAATTTCATATACATTTGCTATTACACCAGCAACATTAGGACAAGATGAAGAAACAAAAGTAAATAACTTAGTAAGTATGCTAGATGGATATTTTGCACAAACAGGGCATCACATCAATGTAAACGTATTTGATAGAGCATTACTAGAAGATGCTATGGAACATCCAGAAAAATATCCACAACTTACAATCAGAGTTTCAGGATATGCCGTACACTTTACAAAATTAACAAGAGAGCAACAATTGGATGTTATTAATAGAACAATTCATGAGAGAATTTAAAAAATAATAGCAATTTGCTTAGTTAAAAATCATTCAAAATTTTCATTTTGGATGATTTTTGACTAAATTTTATTAGAAAGAAGAGAATATGGAAAAAGATTTAAGATATTATGCAAAAATACATTCAGTAGAAAGTTTTGGAACAGTTGATGGACCAGGAATAAGATTTGTATTATTTTTACAAGGATGTCATCTGCAATGCAAATACTGCCATAATAGAGACACATGGGATATGAATGGTGGAGAATACAAATCAGTAGATGAAATTATAGAAAAAATAAATAGATACAAAAATTATAT
Source organism: uncultured Clostridia bacterium (assembly GCA_934167685.1). GTDB lineage: Bacteria > Bacillota > Clostridia > TANB77 > CAG-508 > CAG-269. The sequence goes on from CAKPLQ010000040.1 coordinate 4,408, forward strand.
AATACCATCAGGTGGAGGAGTAACTGTAACAGGAGGAGAGCCATTATTACAATATAATTTTGTAACAGAATTATTTAAAAGATTGAAAGAGGAAGGAATATCAACCTGTATAGATACTTCTGGAATGGTAGGCTTAACAGAAGGAATAAAAGAGACTTTAAAATACACAGACTTAGTATTATTGGATATTAAACACATTGATGAAGAAAAGTGCAAAGACCTTGTAGGATTTTCTAATAAAAGAGAATTAGAATTTGCAAAATATCTAAGTGACAATAATATCAAAATGTGGATAAGGCAAGTCTTAGTACCAGGCTATACAGATGATGAAGCTGATTTAATTAGGCTTGGAGAGTTTATTAAATCACTAAAAACTGTAGAAAAAGTTCAGATTTTACCATATCATAGTATGGGAAAATATAAGTGGGAAAATCTTGGATTAAAATATCCATTAGGAGGTGTGCGAGATGCAAACCAGGAGGATGTTGATAGAGCAAAGAAAATTTTAGGAGTATAGTATTTACATTTGTGCCTATTAGGTGTATAATATAAGTCGGCTTTTAGCTGAAAATAACTATTAATTATGCATCTATGGAGGTAACAATTATGATGGGAGAACGAACAACAAGAATGGAATCACATTACGAAGCAATTCAAGGTTTATTAAATTCCGACAAAGAACGCATAAGCCGGATATTGTATGCACGTGAGGTGAAAACTTTGCGAAAAAGATTTCCGCAAGTAGAGATAAAAATAGAATCTATTTATAAAGGTTCACTCTATAATTGTGTAATAAGTAAATAACAAATAGTTAACCTAGAAAGGAACTGCATTGCAGTTCCTTTTATGCATTAAATAGTAACAGTAAATTAATAAAATTTTAAGAAAATACTACTAATTTTAATAAAAGTATGATAGAATAGCAACGATAACAAGGAATATAATAATATTCCAAAGAAAGGATTGATACAAGATGTCAGAAGCAAAGTATAAAAGAGTACTTTTAAAATTAAGTGGAGAAGCATTAGCAGGAGAGCAAAAAAATGGTGTGAACCCTGAAGTAATCGGCAAAATGTGTGATAAAATAAAAGAAGTAGTAGAAATGGGTGTTCAAGTAGCCATAGTTGTTGGAGGAGGAAACTTCTGGAGAGGAAGACAAGGAATGGAAATGGAAAGAACAACAGCAGACTACATGGGAATGTTAGCAACAGCAATGAATGCATTAGCATTACAAGATGCATTAGAAGCAAGAGGAATATATTCAAGAGTGCAAACAGCAATCGAAATGAGAGAAATTGCTGAACCATTTATACAAAGAAAAGCAGAAAAACATTTAAATAGAGGAAGAGTAGTAATATTTGCATGCGGAACAGGTCATCCATATTTTACAACAGATACAGCAGCAGTATTAAGAGCAACAGAGATAAAGGCAGACATTATATTATTAGGAAAAGCAATAGATGCAGTATATTCAGCAGACCCTAAAATTCAAAAAGATGCAATTAAATTTGAAGAAATATCATATTTAGATGTATTAAATAAAGATTTAAAAGTTATGGATTCAACAGCAACAGCAATGTGTAGGGACAACAACATTCCATTATTAGTATTTGGAATTGCAGATCCAGAAAATATAGTAAGAGCCGTTAAAGGCGAGAAAATAGGCACAATCGTGTCATAATGCACCGATGAGAACCGGTCCCAACGGTGCAAAAATTAAAAATAAAGGAGAGAAAATTATGGATTATACAAATTTAAAAGAAAGAATGGAAAAATCAATAGGAGCATATCAAGAAAAGTTATCAGAAATAAGAGCAGGTAGAGCAAATCCCGCAATATTAAATAAAATAAAAGTAGATTATTATGGAACACCAACACCAATTAACCAAATGGCTGGAATATCAGTGCCAGAGGCAAGATTAATAGTTATTCAACCATGGGATATGAGTATTTTAAAAGATATAGAAAAAGCAATATTAGCATCAGACATTGGAATTAATCCAAATAATGACGGAAAAGTAATAAGACTAGCATTTCCTGAATTAAATGAAGAGAGAAGAAAAGAATTAGTAAAAGAAATTAAAAAAATTGCTGAAGAGGCAAAAGTTGCAATAAGAGCAATCAGAAGAGATGGAATTGATGAAGCAAAAGCTAAACAAAAAAATAGCGAAATGACAGAAGATGAATTAAAAATAGCAGAAACAGAAATTCAAAAAATAACAGATAAAAATATAGAAGAAATTGATAAAATATTAGCAAACAAAGAAACAGAAATAATGAGTGTATAGCAAGGAGTAAATAATGGAATTTAACAAAGAAGATATGCCAAAACATATAGCCATAATTATGGACGGAAATAGAAGATGGGCAAGAAACCGAGGAAAGCCTGCAAGTTTTGGTCACAAAGCAGGAGCAAAAGCATTAGAAAAAATAGTGAGATATGCCAATAAAATTGGTTTAGAATATATCACAGTATATGCATTTTCAACAGAAAATTGGAAAAGAGCAGAAGAAGAGGTAAAAGCTCTTATGATGTTATTGCAAAGCTATTTGGATGATTACAGTAAAAGAGCAGATTCAGAAAATATAAAAGTAAAAATTCTTGGAGATATAACTGCACTTTCAGCAGGAATGCAAAAAAGTATTATAAACTGTATGGAAAGAACCAAAAACAATACAGGAGTAACTTTTAATATTGCATTAAATTATGGTGGAAGAGACGAAATTGTTAGAGCCGTAAAAAAGATAGCTGAACAGATAAAAGAAGGAAAAATCAAAATAGAAGATATAAACGAAGAAATGATTTCAAATAATTTATATACAGAAGGAATGCCAGACCCAGACTTGGTAATAAGAACAAGTGGAGAGATACGATTAAGTAATTTCTTACCTTGGCAAGTTGTATATTCAGAATTTTTATTTGTAGATAAAAATTGGCCTGATTTTTCAGAAGAAGACCTAGATAATGCAATAATAGAATATCAAAAGAGAACAAGAAAGTTTGGAGCAAATTAAAAATAAAGCAGAAGAAGAGGTAAAAGTATGGATATAAAAAGAGTAACATCAGCGCTATTGGGATTCCCATTAGTTGTAGTAATATTAACATTTGGCAATAAATATGTCGTAGACATTTTTTTAGCATTGGTTGCAATGCTTGGAATGCAAGAATATTTTAATGCAGTTGCAAAAGAGTCAAAACCGGTAAGATGGGTAGGATATTTATCATGTCTTTCAATAGCATTGGTTCATATAGTGCCACAGTTTTTAACAGAACAGTTGCAAAGAACAATTTTATTAATAGTAATTCCGTTAATAAATTTAATATTATTTGCACAGGTGATAATTACAGATATGAAAATAAACTTTAAAGATATAGCTTATACACTTTTTGGAATAATATATGTAATAGGAAATATACTATTTATATCTCTTTTAAGAGGAACTGAGCATGGAATAATACTTGTTTGGTATGCAATTATTTCAGCTTGGGGAACAGATATATTTGCATATATTGTAGGCAAAAGATGGGGAAAACATAAATTTAGTAAAGTTAGTCCTAAAAAATCAATAGAAGGATGTATTGCAGGAATTGTAGGGGCAGTAGTAATTGCAATTATATATACAGTTGCTATGAATTCAATATATAATCTTGAATATTCATATGTTTTAATAGGAATAATAACAACAGTATTAAGCATAGCCGGCCAACTTGGAGACTTTGCAGCTTCTAGTATAAAAAGATATGTAGATATAAAAGATTATAGTAACTTAATTCCAGGGCATGGTGGAATGTTAGATAGAATAGATAGTTTAATGTTTTTAGCACCTTATGCATATATATTATTAAGTTTAATATAGGGGGGAAAGTAATGAGAGAAAATGTAAAATTTGATGTAGCACTAGAAATAATATCAAGTAAAATAGCAGATGCGATAAAGGAAAAAAATAGAAAATTAGCAGATCAATATTTGGATGAACGAGAAAAAATCTATTTAGGAGATTGGGAAACAATAGAAAAAGTTTTACAATATAAATAAAAGTAGGAGAAGAGAACATGCAAGATATAGAAGAAATAAAGAAAAAATATAAATTAAATGAAAAAGAATTTGAAGAAATGTATCAAAATACAAGAAAGATAATATTTCAAAATGCAAAAACATATAAAAATCCAACAGCAATTATTATAGGAGGACAGACTGGGGCTGGAAAAGGTGGAATGGATGTATATTCCAAAAAAGAATTTCAAAAAGAAGGTCTAGATTCAATTGTTATAGATGTTGATGTTTTTAGAATGTTGCACCCTAAAGCAAAAGAAATAATCACCAAATATCCAACATTGTATACTGAGATAACTGGGCAAGAAACAAGTCCAATAGCAAAAGCAATTTTAGAAGAAGCAATTGAAAAGGGATATAATTTTATTTTTGAGGGTACAATGAGAAATACAGAAATTTTAGAAACTATGAAAAGAATGCCAACAAATTTTAAAAAAATAGTAAGAGTAATAGCTACATCACCAAAAGAAAGTTTATTAACAGCATTTGAGAGAAATGAAGAACAAATAAAATTAATAGGATATGGAAGATTTACAAATGTATCTGTACACAATAAATCTTGTCAAGGTGTTTTAGATACATTAAAGATAGTTGAAAAATCTGGAGTGCCTGATAAAATACAAGTATTCACTAGAGGTAAAGATATTGTAACTCCTGACCTGGTATATGATTCTGAATGCAAAGATAATAAATATGATTCAGCAAGTGAAACATTAGAAAAATATAGATTAGCAAATGAGGAAAATATTAAAGATACAATTAAAGAGAGATTGAATGAAATACTTAATTCAAGAAAAGTAGAAGCAAAAGAAGAAAAAGAAAGAGAAAAATTAATAAAAGAAATGGAAATGAAATAGGTATGAAATTAGATGAAGCAATAAAAAAATATGGTATACCAGTACCAAAAGATATAGAAAATTATGATAAAGAAATATATAAAGAATTTGATAATATGTATTTAGAAAGTTTATATAGTACATTTTATTCGATGGAGGATAAAACAAATGAACCTAAAGGAAATGGTAAGGTAGCAATTGTACTTGGTGGTCAAACAGGAGCAGGAAAAAGTTCACTAATAGCGGACACAAAAAGAAATTTACAAAAAGAAGGAAGAAGAATTGTTGTAATAGATGATGATCAATATAGAAAATTGTATCCATATGGCAAAGAAATACTAAGAGATTGTCCAGAACATTATACTAAAGTTACTGCGACAGCGACAAGCTTAATAACACCTAAAATACTAAAGTTTGCATCAGAAAACGGATATAATTTTATATTTGACGGTACAATGAAAAATCCAAGAATCTTAAATACAATGCAGACATGGGATGATTATAAAATATATGTAAAAATAATGGCAGCGTCAAGACCAAGAAGTTTGGCAAGTATAGCCATACGAAATGGAGAATTACGAAAAATTGGTGAAGAAGGAAGATATATACCAATAGAAGATCATGATGCAACATATTATGGTGTACCAGAAACATTAGAAATGCTAGAAAAATTGAAATTAGCTGAAGAAATTAAAATTTATACTAGAGGAGAAAATGAGTTATATCCTAATTTGGAATTTTCTTCAAAATATAATAAAGAAATTTCAAGTGTAGAGAAACTTAGAATATTAAGACAAAGAGATGCACAAAAATTTATAGAAACAGCAGAAAAAGATATAAATTATTTGAAAGAATTGGCAAATAATTTGTCTGCAACTGAAAAGGAAGAAATTTATAAGACTATAGGAATTATCCAAAATGAATATCTAAATAAGGAAAATAATGCTGAAAGATAAAGGAGGAAAAACTTGATAAATTTTTTAATCAATGCCATAAAAATAATATTTTTACTAGGTTTTTTAGTACTTATCCATGAAGGTGGGCACTTCCTTGTCGCAAAAATATGCAAAGTCAAAGTAAACGAATTTGCAATAGGATTTGGAAAAATACTGTTGCAAAAACAAGGAAAAGAAACAAAATACTCTTTAAGACTTATACCACTTGGTGGCTTTTGTAGTATGGAAGGAGAAGATGAGGAATCTGATGCTCCAGGATCATTTTCAAAAGCAAGTGTATGGAAGAGAATGGCAATTGTGCTTGCAGGTGCAACAGTAAACATTGTATTTGGAATATTAGTATACTTTATATTAGTATCGACAGTAGGCATACAATTTGTAGACCCAGCAAAAGACAATATAGCAAATAGAATTTATTACGGAGCACAGGGAACTGGTGAATTTATAAAAGCAGTAGCAGATAGTATAAAAACACTATTTTCTGGTGGATTGAAAACAAATCAAATGGTAGGTATTGTAGGAATTTCAGAGGTTGTTGTAAAAACTAATGGAATAATAAATTATTTGAATTTATTAGCAGTTATATCTGTTTCATTAGGGGTTACAAACTTGTTACCTATACCTGCATTAGATGGAGGCAAAATATTGATATTACTTATAGAAATAATAAGAAGAAAGCCTATGAAGATAGAAACAGAAGCCAAAATTCAATTAATAGGATTTTCTATATTAATTGCTTTATCACTATTTGTGACATATAATGATATATTAAGAATCGGAGCAGGTTCTTAATATATTTTTTTATTATTCTTAAAATAAACATGTAAATTTAAAATTTCAAGATATAGGTTTAAAATAGATATGTTACACGAAAATTGAAAATAAAATATTGAAAGAGAGCACGAAAAATGATATTGTTTAAGTGAACGAAAAATAAACATATCGGAGGTGCTCTCTTATGGGTAATAATATCACAAATAAATTAAAATATAAAGAGTCTGTAATA
>CAKPLQ010000041.1 GCA_934167685.1 uncultured Clostridia bacterium
TCTACATTTATAATGTCTGTAAAGTTTTCTGTTAAAAGTTTATTTACTACTTTTCCAAGTTCAGTTGGAATTAATTGCTTTTGTTCCTTTTCTATATATCTTCTTTCTAATATAGTAGTAATTGTTGGAGAATATGTACTTGGTCTACCTATTCCTTTTTCTTCTAACGCTTTTACAAGGCTTGCTTCTGTATATCTTGCTGGAGGTTCTGTAAAGCTTTGTTTTGGATTTATTGATTGTTCTTTTACCTCTTGATTAACTTCTAATTCAGGAATAATGCCTTCTTCCTCTTCTTGTTTTTCATCAGTACCTTCTACATATAATGTCATAAATCCTTTGAATTTTAAATTTTGTCCATTTGCTTTAAATGTATATTTGTTTGCATCTATTATTACTGACATTGTATCATATACAGCTGGTGTCATTTGACTTGCCATAAACCTGTTATATATTAATTTGTAAAGTTTATATTGATCTTTTGTTAAAGAATCTTTTATATTATCTGGTTCTAAATCTGCATATGTTGGTCTTATACCTTCGTGAGCATCTTGTGCTTCTTTGTTTGTTTTATAATATCTATTTTCGTAATATTCCTCTCCATATGTTTCTAATATATGTTGCTTTGCAGCTGCTCTTGCTTCTTCTGATATTCTTGTAGAATCTGTTCTCATATATGTTATTAATCCTACTGTTCCTTTTTCCGGTATTTTTACACCTTCATATAAACCTTGAGCTACTGACATTGTTTTCTTTAATGTAAATCCTAGCTTTCTTGATGCTTCTTGTTGCATTGTACTTGTTGTAAATGGTGGTGCCGGAGTTCTTTTCTTTTCACCTTTTTTTACTTCTTCTACTATATATTTGGCATTTTTTATGCTAGATAGTATTTCATTAACTTGTTCTTGGCTATGAATTTCTTGTTTCTTTTTATCTTTTCCAAAGAATTTTGCCTCAAATGTTTTTTTAGATTTTTCATCTAATAATTTTACATATATGTTCCAATATTCTTCTGGAATGAATTTTTCAATTTCTTCTTCTCTGTCTACAATTAGTTTAACTGCAACTGATTGTACTCTACCTGCTGATAGACCTCTTCTAACTTTTTTCCATAATATTGGACTTATTTTGTATCCAACTATTCTGTCTAATACTCTTCTTGCTTGTTGAGCATCTACTAAATTAACATCAATATCTCTAGGTTCTTTTATTGCTTTTTGAACTGCTGATTTGGTAATCTCATTAAATGTTACTCTTGTAATCTTGTCTTTATCTACATCTAATATATATGATAGATGCCATGCTATTGCTTCTCCTTCACGGTCAGGGTCAGTTGCCAAATATACTTTTTTTGCTGACTTGGCATCTTTTTTTAATTCTTTTATTAAATCTCCCTTTCCTCTGATGTTTATATATTCTGGTTCAAAATTATTTTCTATGTTTATTCCTAATTTTGATTTTGGCAAATCTCTTATATGTCCCATTGATGCGACTACTTTGGTATTGCCTCCTAAAAATTTTTTTATTGTATTTGCTTTGGCTGGTGATTCTACTATTATTAATTTATCTGTCACTTCGTTTTCCGCTCCTTCCTGTTTATACTTCTATGTATTGTAGCTTAATTTTTTATTTTTTGCAAGTGCTTGTATTTTTTTATTTCTATTATTACATCTTCTAGCCCTATTGGAGTTACTTCATTTTCTTTTATTAATCCTAATATTTGATTAATTTCATTTTCATCATTTGTAAGATGTTCCATCTTATTTTGCTCGACTCCTATCTTCTCTCTGTATTCTGTTTTTATTACTTGAATCCCGTAGATTAACTTATTTTCTCTTTTCTCTTCATCTGTTATTTTATAATATTCTACTTTTATTGGATAATTTATTCCTGCTTCTGATAGTTTGTCGCGGTTTATAAAAATGCTTCCAAAAAAGTTTTTCAATTTTCTCCCTCCCCTTTTATAATATTTACTATAATACTTTATATAAGAAATTGCAAGAACTTTTCACCGCAAGTTTTAGCATATTACGAGCCTGCTCGACAGCATTCTACACACTTGTCTTTTTATATCTAATTTCTCTTATAAAATGCTTTTTATTGTCGACTTTTTTCTTATGTATTTTATGTAAATTTATGCTATAATATTTTTAACAAAAGGATTTTATATTCTTTAGGAGACCGGGATTCTTATTTGTTTCATTGTATTGATAAATCATCTTTTTATTCTATTTATCAATATATATTTAAAAAGACACATGTTTGTATGTGTCTTTTTTATTTATCTCGAAAGTTTTTGTCTTACATATTCATACATCACTACTCCTGCAGCAACAGAAGCATTAAGACTTTCAGTTTTTCCTATCATAGGTATTTTAGCTTTTTCATCTGCCATTTCTTGAATTTCTTTTGATACTCCATTTGATTCATTACCTATAACTATTATCTTTTTATTGAATTGAATATCATAAATACTATTTTCAGTTTGTAAAGATGTAACCATTAGTTTAAAATGATGTCTTCTCATTTCTTTTATAGCTTGAGGCAAACTTTCTACTTCTATTATCTTTACTCTAAAAATCGCTCCCATTGTTGAACGTACAACTTTAGAATTAAATGCATCTGCTGTTCCTTTTGATACTATTATTTGATTTAGTCCTATGCTGTCTACCGTTCTTAATATAGTTCCTAAGTTTCCTGGGTCTTGCACATCATCTAATGCAACTATTATATCTTGAGTATAATCAATTTCTCCATCTGCATTTTCCTTTTCTATAATCGCCATTATTCCTTGTGGATTTGTTACTTGAGTAATTGAGTTAAATATTTTATCCGTTACATATACACATTCATATTTTGCAATTTCGTACATTATGTGTGTTGAGATTTCATATGTTCTGGTTGTATCTTCACATATTATTATCTTTTTAATTTTTGCGTTTTCTTTTACCGCTTCTTCTATTAATTTTACACCTTCTATAATGTATTCATTGCTTTCATCTCTGTATTTTTTGTCTTTTAATTTTTTTATATGTTTTATCAACTCATTATCTTTACTTGAAATTACTTGCATATTTTAACTTTCCTTTCTTTTTTGAGCTTGGCAGTCTAAAATCATGATTAATTTTCACCTAAGCCTTTTAAAAATTCTATAGTTTCCCTTAAGCAACCTTTTTCTGTACTATCTTGAAGAACCAATGTTATTTGTGGTTTTATTCCTTGTGTAAATTTTATTCTATTTTTATATTTTTTCACCAACTCATTTACATCAATATTCAATTCTCCGGCTTCAAACATAAACAATACAAAATTTCTTTTTCCTTGTACTTTACTAATTTTTAGCTTTTTGCATAATGTTTTTATTCTTGCTATATCTAATAAGTTTTCTATTTCATTCGGCATATTTCCAAATCTATCTATCATTTCATCTACAACATTTTGTATATCTTCTTCATTTTTACATAGTGCAATATCTTGATACATTTCAATCTTTTGACTTGAATCTGAAATATATTCGTCTGGAATATAGCTTGTTACATCTAAATCTATTTGCACCTCTATTTCTGGTACAACCTTTTCTCCTTGAATTTCTCTTACTACTTCATCTAATAAATTGCAGTACGTATCATATCCTACTTGCTCTAAATGACCATGTTGAATTTCACCAAGTAAGCTTCCTGCTCCCCTAATTTCTAGGTCTCTCATAGCTATTTTAAATCCTGAACCAAATTCCGTAAATTCCTTTATTGCTTTTAATCTTTTATCTGCAACTTCTGATAATAGTTTGTTTCTTTTATATGTTACATATGCATACCCTTGTCTGTCTGACCTTCCTACTCTTCCTCTTATTTGATATAACTGTGCCAATCCCATTCTATCCGCATTTTCTACTATTATTGTGTTTGCATTTGGGATATCAATTCCTGATTCTAGAATTGTTGTGCATACTAAAATATCTGTTTTACCTTCTATAAATTCTTCCATTATATCTTCTATTTCATTTCCTGTCATTCTTCCATGTGCATATGTAACTTTTGCCCCTGGAACAAGTGATTCTATTTCATTTGCTTTTTGCATGATTTTTTCTACATTATTGAATAAATAAAATACCTGTCCTTTTCTTTCTAATTCTCTTGTTATTGCTTCTCTAATTACTTCTTGGTCATATTCTAATACATAAGTTTGTACTGGCTTTCTGTTATATGGTGGTTCATATATAACTGACATGTCTCTAACTCCAACTATTGACATATGTAATGTTCTTGGAATAGGTGTTGCTGTCATTGTTAATACATCTATATTTGTTTTGTATTGCTTTATTTTTTCTTTTGCTTTTACTCCAAAACGATGTTCTTCGTCTATTATTAATAAGCCTAAGTCTTTAAATTCCACATCTTCACTTAATATTCTATGTGTTCCAATAACTACATCCACTTCTCCGAGTTTTAGTCTTTTTATTATATCTCTTTGTTGTTTAGGTGTTCTAAATCTATTTAGTACTTCTACTTTTGTTCCAAATCCTTGCATTCTATCTTTAAATTCTTTGTATTGTTGTTCTGCTAATACTGTTGTTGGTGCTAAATATGCTACTTGTTTTCCTCCCATTACTGCTTTAAATGCTGCTCTTATTGCTACTTCTGTTTTTCCATATCCAACATCTCCACAAAGTAGTCTGTCCATTGGTTTATCATTTTCCATATCTTTTTTTACTTCGTCTATACAACGCAATTGATCATCTGTTTCTTGATATGGAAAGCTGTCTTCAAATTGATTTTGCCATGGTGAATCTTTTGGGAATGCATATCCTTTTGCTTTTTCTCTTTTAGCATATAATTCTATTAATTCTTTAGCCACTTCTCTTAGATTTTTCTTTACTTTTGCTTTTGTTTTTAACCATTCTTTTGAACCTAATTTATTTACTTTTAGTCCACCTTCATCTCCACCAACATATTTTCTGATGCTGTCTAATTGATTTGTTGGCACATATAAGATATCATCACCATAATATTTTATTTTTATATAGTCTTTTGTCGTTCCATCTGCAGTTATAGTATTTACTCCTATAAAAATTCCTATTCCATAATTTTTGTGTACTACGTAGTCTCCTATTTTTAGGTCTGCAAATACTACTTTTTCGCCTTCTTTGAATGCTGAATTTTTATATGTCTTTCTTTTTTCTCCTTCTATTAATTCTTGTGATGTTATAACAAGTTGATTTGTATCGAAACATTCAAAGCCTGCTGATAGTTTTCCTACTGTAACTGTTACTAAACTCTCTGTATTTTTTACTATTATTGTTTTGTCTAATTTTTCTTCATATTTATTTATTATTTCATGTTCATTTAGTAATGCACATATTTTTTTAGCTTTCTCTTTTGTTTCTGCCAAAATATATATTTTCTTTTTAGCTTCTTGCGCTTTTATTAATTCTTTAAATAATATTTCTATTTCGCTTTTATAAAAATTCTTTTCTTTATATACCCAATTATATTTTTCTGCTTGTATTTTTAGTTCATCATCTGTTTTTGCAAGATATATTAATTGTCTTTTTTCTATTTTCTCGTCAAATTGAGCATAATTCATTATTGTTTTTATTGCATCTGGTACTATTTTTCCTTTTTCTGCTAATAGTTGCATTACATTTTGACTATCTAAATTTAAATTTTCTATTCTTTGGTTTATTTTGTTTATTTCATCTAATGCAATTATAAATTTGTCATTTAAGTAGTCCAATATTGTTTCTTGCTTTTCATAAAAACAGTTTAAGTATTTATCTATTTTGCTTATATAGTTCCCGCTTCTGATTGTTCCTATGTCTTGTTTTACTTGTTCTTGTAATTTTTCATTATATATTGTATTTCCAATTTTGTTTATTACAGTAGCAATGTCTGTTTCTAGTAAATATTCATGTGCTGGAAATATTGTTGCTGTATCTGTATTTTCTGTTGACCTTTGACTTACTATATTAAAATATCTAATTGAGTCTACTTCGTCTCCCCAGAATTCTATTCTTATTCCTTTTTTGTCTGTTATTGATACATCTACAATTCCACCTCTTACACTAAATTGTCCTCTTCCATCTATTAAGTCATATCTTACATATCCTAAATCGATAAGTTTTTGTTTTACGTCTTCTAATTTGTGTTCTTCTCCTATTTTGAATTTTAAAACATTTTTGTATAATACATCTTTGCTTATCATTTTTTGTGCTACTGCTTCTATTGTTGTTACTACTATTCCTGTTTTCATTTCTTGAACTTGATTTAGTGCTTCTATTCTTTCATATGGCAGGTTTTTACTTTCTGCTATAAAGTCATATGTTACTATTTCTTTTTTTGGAATGTAAGTTATTTTATCTGTAAAATATTTTAAGTCTTCTATCATCTTTCTTGCTTGTATTTCATTATATGTAATTATACAGATTGGCTTTTTCGCAAATTCTTTTGTCGCAGATAACATCTGCACCATTCCAACGTCTGTTAAGCCCGATATAGCTATCGGACTTTCTTTATTTTCTATATTTTTTATATATTCACAAAATTTCGAATTTTTTCCTAACTCTCCTATTATTGTATTCATTTTTTACCCCTATTTATATTTTATAACCAATTTATTAAATTTTGAATTTATATAGTTTTCTAATTTTGTCATAAATTCATTTGACTGAATTTCCTTTTTAGCTACCATATCTAAGCCTTTTTCCCAACTAGCTGTAAGTTTAGGATTCAACATATCTGGCATCGCATAATTTACCACATCATATATTACCTCTCCTTTTTTGGTTGGAGTAACTATTTGTGTTTTAGAATTTATCGCAATATATTGTATTCTTTCTAATTTTTTTATTATTTCACCTCTTGTTGCACTTGTGCCAATTCCTGCACCTTTTATTTGCTCTCTTAATTCTTCTTCTTCGATTAATTTTCCCGCATTTTCCATAGCTAAAATTATAGAACCAGAATTATATCTTGATGGAGGTGATGTTTCCGCATCTTTTATTTCATAATTTTTAGTTTCAACTTCTTGACCTTTTTTTAATTGCTTTAAAACTTCTAAATTATTCTCGTCTTTTTCTGTTTCACTTTCCACAGTTTGTTCGTTTTCTGTGGATTGCTTATTTTTATTTTTAGGTTTTAATACTTCTAAATATCCTTGATTTATGCATATTTTTCCACTCGCATTAAATGTTTCATTTTCTACACTTACTGTTAGGTTAACTTTGCTAAACTCTGCTGGTGGGTAGAATATAGCTATAAATCTTTTTACTATTGTATTATAAACTTTCTTATGTAGCTCTGGCAATTTATCATAGTTTTCGTATCCTTGACCAGTTGGTATTATTGCATAATGGTCTGTTATTTTACTGTCATTGACATATTTTGTTTTTACTAAATTAGTTGAGTATTTTTCACTTACCATCTTATTTAATAACCTTTGAACTTCTTCATCTTTGTATCCTTTTATTAGCCCATTTAAGTTCTTTGAAATTTCTTTGGCTACCGCAGTTGAAAGTACTCTAGCATCTGTTCTAGGATATGTTACTAATTTTTTTTCATATAAATTTTGAATAATCTCTAATGTTTCATCTGGTTTTATTTTAAACCTTTTGGTACATTCATTCTGTACTTCAGCTAAATTAAACAATAACGGAGCATTTTCCTTTTGCTTTGATTTTTTTAATTCTGTTATTACTGCTTTTTTTCCAGTTAAACTTTTTATAAATTCTTTGGCATCTTCTTCTTTTTTGAATCCACTCTCATTATATAGTTTATTGCTTTCAAACATTTGTGATTTTTCGTTTACTTTCCATTCTGCTTTAAATGCCCCATTTTCATTTCCAAATTCTCCTATTATTTTATAATATTTGGTTTTTACGAAGTTTCGAATTTCTCGTTCTCTTGATACTACCATCCCAAGCACACATGTCATTACTCTACCAATAGAGATTGATGCTTTTTCTTCATTTATTTCTTTTGCTACTTTTCTACCATAAATTATTGATAACAATCTTGAAAAATTAATTCCTATTAAATAATCTTCTTTTGCTCTCAAATACGCAGAATCTGATAAACTATCATATTCGCTTTCGTCTTTAGCTTCTCTTATTCCTCTTCTAATTTCTTCTTCTGTTTGTGAATCTATCCATACTCTTTTTATTTTGGCCTTTGGATTCGGTTTTGCCATCATAAATACGAGTCTTTGTATATATTCTCCTTCTCGTCCAGAGTCGCCTGCATTATATATTTCTTCTACATCTTCTCTTTGTAATAAACTCTTTACAATATTAAACTGATTTTGTACTGCTGGAATAATTTCGTATTTCCACTCATGTGGTATAAATGGCAGTGTGTCTAATCTCCAAAACTTTAATTTCTCATCATATACTTCAGGATAACTCATTGTTACTAAATGCCCCACACACCATGTTATAATCCAGTCATCTGATTCAATATAACCGTTTTTTCTATTGCTATTTATTTTTAATACTTTTGCAAATTCCATTGCTACAGATGGCTTTTCTGTTATGATTAATTTTTTTGGCATTTAGTCTTTCTCCTTTTTCTAATTTTTATATATTTTATATTTTTTGACCATATTTGTCAATACAAAAAGAGGAGGCACCTCTAGTAAAACTCCCCCTTATTTTACAACTACATTGTATATTTTATTTTTAACATATATTTCTTTTACAATATTTTTTCCATCAAGTTTTCCAGCAATCACTTCATGTACTTTTTCTTTTACTGATGCTTCTTCTTCATCTAATGCTATCATAACTGTAGTTTTTAATTTTCCATTTACTTGAACTGGAATTTCTATTTCATCATCAATTGTTTTAGCCTCATCATATGTTGGCCATTCATATGTTGCAACTTCTCCTTCAAATCCTGCTAATTGATTTAATTCTTCTGTCATATGTGGTGCAAATGGATTTAATAATGTTAAAAATGTTTTGTATTCTGCTCTATTTATACGTTTTAGCTTCGTAAATTCATTTAACATTGTCATAAATGTTGATACACATGTATTAAATTTCATTTCTTCTATGTCTTTTGAAACTTTTTTGATTGCTTTATTCATCATTTTTTCAGTTTCTTTAGTATATGTATCTCCATCTACTAGCATGTCTTTTAAATTCCATACTCTGTCTAAGAATTTAAAACATCCTCTAATACTATCCATTGACCAGCTTGCTGTTTGGTCAAATGGACCCATAAACATTTCATATACTCTGAATGTATCTGCTCCAAATTCTTTTATTATATCATCTGGATTTATTACGTTTCCTTTTGATTTTGACATTTTTTCTCCGTTTGTTCCTAATATCATTCCATGTGATGTACGTTTTGCATATGGTTCTTTTGTTGGAACTACTCCAATGTCATATAAGAATTTGTGCCAGAATCTTGAATATAATAAGTGTAGTGTTGTATGTTCCATTCCTCCATTATACCAATCAACTGGTGACCAATATTCTAGTGCTTCTTTTGACGCTAATGCTTCACTATTATGTGGGTCCATATATCTTAAGAAATACCAAGATGAACCAGCCCATTGTGGCATTGTATCTGTTTCTCTTTTTGCTGGCTTACCACAATGTGGACATGTTGTATTTATCCATTCTTCATGTTTTGCTAATGGTGATTCTCCATTTTCTCCTGGTAAGAAGTCTTTTACTTCTGGAAGTTTTAATGGTAAATCTTTTTCATCCAATGGAACCCATCCACATTCTTTACAATATACCATTGGTATTGGTTCTCCCCAATATCTTTGACGTGAGAATACCCAGTCACGTAATTTGAAGTTTACTTTCTTTGTTCCTATTTTATTTTCTTCTAGATATTCTATTACTTTCTTTTTAGCATCTGCAACAGATAATCCTGTTAAAAATCCTGAATTTACTAATACTCCTGTTTGTGTATCTGTAAATGCTTCTTCTAATTTTTCTTGTTCTTTTCCACTTTCTGGTGCAACTACTTGAATTATTGGTAAATTAAATTTACTTGCAAATTCAAAGTCTCTTGTATCATGTGCTGGTACAGCCATTATTGCACCTGTTCCATATGATGATAATACATAATCTGCTACCCAAATAGGAATTTCTTTATTTGTTAATGGATTGATTGCTTTTATTCCTTTTATTTCTACACCTGTTTTGTCTTTGTTCATTTCACCACGTTCAAAGTCTGATTTTAGTGCAGCTTTTCTTTGATATTCCTTTACTTCTTCTAAGTTTTCTATTTTGTCAGCATATTCTTCTATTATTTTATGTTCTGGTGCTACTACCATATATGTTGCACCAAATAATGTGTCTGGTCTTGTTGTATATACTGTTAATGTTTCATCTGTTCCAGCAATTTTAAATTTTACTTCTGCACCTTCGCTACGTCCAATCCAGTTACGTTGTTGTGTTTTTATTTTTTCTAGATAATCTACATCATCTAAATCATCTATTAATCTTTGTGCATATTCTGTTATTTTTAACATCCATTGTGATTTTTCTTTTTGTACTACTGGACTTCCACATCTTTCGCATACACCATTTACAACTTCTTCGTTTGCTAATCCTACTTTACATCCAGTACAGAAGTTTATTGGCATTGTTGCTTTATATGCTAATCCTTTTTTATATAATTGAATAAATATCCATTGTGTCCATTTATAGTATTCTGGGTCTGTTGTGTCTATTACTCTTGACCAATCAAATGAAAATCCTAGTGATTTTAATTGTTCTGTAAAATGTGCGATATTTTTTGCTGTTGTTATTTTAGGATGTACGTTTGTTTTTATTGCATAGTTTTCTGCTGGTAATCCAAACGCGTCAAATCCTATTGGGAATAAGACATTATAACCTTGCAATCTTCTTTTTCTAGCTATTACATCTAATGCTGTATAACTACGTGGATGTCCTACGTGCAAACCTTGTCCTGATGGATATGGGAATTCTATTAGTCCATACCATTTCTTTTTATTTGTATAATCATTTTTTGCATTAAATGTTCCTTCTTTTTCCCATTTTTCTTGCCATTTTTTCTCTACTTCTTTAAAATTATATGCCATCTTTATTCCTCTCTTCTCTTTTAAATTCAATATCATTATTATACTCGCAAAAAGCCTAAAAGTCAATGACTTTTAAGCTTCTCTTTTCCAATAAAATGTAGGTTTGTCAAACATATGTCACACTTTTTTGAAAAATATATACTTTGAACACTCTATACTGTTAAAAGTGATTC
>CAKPLQ010000042.1 GCA_934167685.1 uncultured Clostridia bacterium
ATAGATGAAACAAAAGAGGATTTAAGCACAAATATAGGAGTAAGCATAACAGCAGAGCCAAAACAACCAGGAGAAGAAACAAATGCAGGTTCAACAACAGTATCAAGTAAAAGACCAACCACAACGACTGCAGGAACATATTTGCCAAAAGGGTTTGAAGAAGTTACAGGAACAACATTAGATAATGGCTTAACAATTCAAGATAGTAAAGGCAATCAATATGTGTGGGTCGAAGTGCCAATGACCAAAGAAGTATATCCAACAGCAGGATTATCAATAACAAGTTTTACAGATGAAGAATACACAGCAATAGAAAACGATTTACACACATATACAAATGATTACAGAAAAGATGGATGGGAAGATAAATATTATTCAGATGCAGCAACAGGATTAACAAGTGAGAAGTATACAGAATTAAAACAAAAAATGTTAAAGAGTGTATATCAAAATGGAGGGTTTTATGTAGGAAAATATGAAACGGGAATAGAAGATGCACCAAAAACATCAGGTTCAGCTGATACAGAACCAACAGAAACGCCAGTAATAAAACAAAATGCATATCCATATAATTATGTAACGTGTAGTCAAGCACAGACATTAGCTAGTGGTATGGTGAAATCAGAAAATTATACAAGTAGTTTAATGTTTGGAGTACAGTGGGATTTAGTATTAAAGTATTTAGAGACAAAAGGAACAGCACAAGCAGATTTAAAAACAAATAGTACAAATTGGGGAAATTACAATAATAATGTATGGAATATAACAAATGCAAATTCGAAATATTATAAAAATTCCCAATGGACGAGTGGAGCATATGGTGTAAAAGATTTAAATAAATACATATTATTATCAACAGGAGCAAGTGATACATTTAGTAAACAAGGAATATATGATATAGCAGGAAATGTATTGGAATGGACATTAGAATATACTTCAGATTCAATTGCTCCTTGCGCTGTTCGAGGAGGCTATTACAATTCTAATGGTAGCGATAATCGAGCAGTCAACCGTACTTACAGCAGAGCAATCTATTACCTCAACTACCTAGGCTTTCGTCTTTCACTTTATTAATCGTAGGTTTGAGTCCTGTACAGCGATACACTAGAATGGACTCAACCAAAGAATTAAATATAAAAATTAGAACGAGAGGAAGACGGTTCACACATGATGCGAAACAACAATGTGAGAGTCGTCTCCTCACCGGACTAGTCCGTACTTCACATGGACTAGTCCTTAATTTTGCCAAAAAATGTCCAATTAGAATTTCTTTCGAACGCAAAGAACAAAGAGAATAACATCGAAATCCTGATAAATATTAAAAAAATCTAGAAAAAATTTTTGAGATGTGATAAAATACAACAAAGCATAAAGAACGGAATAAAAAGCAAAGAAAGGAAAGATAGCAAAAATGGCACAAACACAAGAAGTACAAAAAGAGCAAGAACCAAAAAAAAGCAGAAAAATAGGTGATGTATTTAGTGACTACAAAACGAACAGCAATATAGCAGATGCAGTAATAACAAAAATGAACCTAATAAAGAAGATAAATACATTAGAGCTAGGAATGAGTTCAGATGAATATATAGAAATAAAAGAAATATGGTATCTAGAAAAATTCCTAAGAGAAAGATTTCAATTTGGTCAAGTGCATATGCTAATAACATATCCAGAAGGAATCTATATAAAAAGAGTAGATGACGAATGGGAAAACTTAATATGCTATATGGCGCATAAATATCCACTAATGAGACCATTATTGCTATTAAAAAGCAAAGTAGAATTAACAGATAAAAATGTAAACGTGTATATGCAAATAAAAGGTGCAGATTTTCTAAAAGCAAGAAAATTAGATAGAGAGTTAGAAAATGTAATATATAATTTGTTTGGAAAAAAATATACTGTAAATATAGAAGAAAGAATTACAGAAAAAGAGATAAAAGCATTTCAAGAAAAAACAAAAGAGATTGAAGAACAAGCAGTGCATGAAGCTATGAGAGGTATGGCAATAAGAACACATCAAGAAGGACAATACAATAATGGTACAGAAATGCAAGGAGTGCCTCAAATGCCAACAATGCCAGAAAATATGTCAGGAGCAGACATACCACCAATTCCAGAAGGTCCATATAATGATGCAGATTATGCTATGCCACCAGTAGATGAAAGTGGATATGTACCAGAAATGGAACTTCCACAAGCAGAAAATATTATATTTGGAAAAGCATCAAGAGCAAAAGAAAAGAAATTAAAAATAAAAGAAATAGATGCAAATTCAGGAAGAATAACATTAGAAGGTAGAATTGTAAACAGTGAATGTAGAGAAACAAAAACAGGAAAAGGAATGTTAATATTCGAAATTTATGATGGAACAGGAGTTATCACTTGTAAATCATTTGCAGAAGATGGAACAAAAGGAAATGAAATACTAGAAAAAATGAAATCAGCAAAAGCTATAAAGACTACAGGAAAAGCAGGATTAGATGCATATGCTGGAGATATTACAGTAATGGCAAATATTATAGCAGAAATAAGTGATGAAGGATTGCCACCAATTCCAGAAGAAGATGATAGTTCACCATTAATTTTAGGTTCAGCACCAGTAATAAAAGAGCCATTAGTAAAAATAGCAGATTTAAATCCAGAATCTGGAAGCGTATGCATAGATGGCGAAATTCAAGCAATGGAAGATAAAGAAACAAAATCAGGAAAAGTAATTTTAAGTATAGACATATATGATGGAACAAGCACAATGACATGTAAAGCATTCTTACCAGGAAATAATGCAAAGAAAATTATCAAGCGTTTAAAAGCAACTCCAGCGATTAAACTTGCGGGAAAAGCACAAATGGATACATTTTCAAATGAATTAACAGTAATGGCAAATACAATTATAGTATCAGAGCCAAAGCCGAAAACAGTCAGAATGGATAATGCAGAAGTTAAGAGAGTAGAATTACATATGCATACCAAAATGAGCGCAATGGATGCAATGACATCTGCAACAGATTTAGTAAAAAGAGCTATGAAATGGGGAATGAAGTCAATAGCAATTACAGACCATGGAGTTGTGCAAGCATTCCCAGAAGCATACCATTTACTTGGAAGAGACAATCCTGATATGAAAGTAATTTATGGAGTAGAGGCATATTTAGCGCCAGACAAAGAAAATTCAGTAACAAATGCCAAAGGTCAACCGCTAGATACAACATATTGTGTATTAGACTTAGAAACAACAGGATTTTCAGCAGTCACAGAAAAAATAACAGAAGTAGGAATAATGAAAGTTAAAGACGGAAAAGTAATAGATGAATTTAGTTGCTTTGTAAATCCAGAAAAGCCAATTCCACAAAGAGTTGTAGAAGTTACTAATATTACAGATGAAATGGTAAAAGATGCAGAAACAATAGACAAAGTATTCCCTAAAATATTAGAATTTTTAGGAGATTCAATAATTGTTGCACATAATGCTAAATTCGATGTTGGTTTCTTAAAGCAAAACGCAAAAGTTTTAGGCTATGAATTTAATTACACAGTTCTTGATACTTTAACACTTGCCAAAGATGTATTTCCAAATATGAAAAAATATAAATTAGGTAAAATTGCAGATGAATTAGGAATAAAAGTAGAAGTAGCACATAGAGCATTAGATGATGTTGATACAACAGTAAAAGTATTTAATGTAATGTTAGACAAATTAAGAGATAGAGGTGTTACAACAGTTGAAGAAATTGATACAAAAGGAAGAGATGAAGAAGCTAAAAAAGAAGAATACAAAAAATTAAATACATATCATGCAATAATTTTAGCTAAAAATTATATAGGATTAAGAAATCTTTACAAATTAGTATCATTATCACATTTACACTATTTTTATAAAAGACCACGTATCTTAAAAAGTTTATACAAAAAATATTCAGAAGGCCTAATATTGGGTAGTGCGTGTGAAGCAGGAGAGTTATATCAGGCAATAGAACTTGGAAAGTCTGATGAAGAAATCGAAAATATAGCAAGAGATTATGATTACCTAGAAATTCAGCCAATAGGAAACAATGACTTCTTAGTAAGAAATGGAGTAGTACCAGATAGGGAATATCTAAAAGATATAAATAGAAAAATTGTAGCATTAGGAGAAAAACTAAACAAGCTAGTTGTAGCAACATGTGATGTTCACTTTATGGACCCACAAGATGAAGTATATAGACGTATATTAGAAGCAGGGCAAGGATATAAAGATGCAGATGAACAAGCACCATTATATTTAAGAACAACTGAAGAAATGCTTAAAGAATTCGAATATTTAGGAGAAGAAAAAGCATATGAAGTAGTAGTAACAAATACAAATAAAGTTGCAGATATGTGTGACAGAATAGACCCAATATCACCTGAAAAATGTCCGCCACATATCCCAGGATGTGAGGAAGACATCAAAAATATTGCATACAAAAAAGCACATGAACTATATGGAGACCCATTGCCAGAGATTGTTCAAACTAGATTAGACAAAGAACTAAATTCAATAATTAGTAATGGATATTCAGTAATGTATATTATAGCACAAAAATTAGTATGGAAATCAAATGAAGATGGCTATATTGTAGGGTCAAGAGGCTCAGTAGGTTCATCACTTGTAGCATTTATGACAGGTATAACAGAAGTAAACTCATTAAAGCCACACTACAGATGTCCTAACTGCAAATATTCAGAATTTGAAGATTATGGAGTAGGAAATGGATTTGATTTACCAGACAAAGATTGCCCTAAATGTGGCACAAAAATGGCAAAAGACGGAATGGATATACCATTTGAAACATTCTTAGGGTTTAATGGAGATAAAGAGCCAGATATAGACTTGAACTTCTCAGGAGAATATCAGGCAAAAGCACATAAATATACAGAAGTAATATTTGGAAAAGGAACATGTTTTAAAGCAGGAACTGTAGGTACAGTTGCAGAGAAAACTGCATTTGGATATGTAAAAAAATATTTTGAAGAAAGAAATATACCAGTAAATAAGGCAGAAATTGCAAGACTATCAGTAGGATGCACAGGAATAAAAAGAACAACAGGACAGCATCCAGGAGGAATTATAGTAGTGCCAAAAGGAAGAGAAATATATGAATTTACACCAGTACAGCATCCGGCAGATGACCCAAATTCAGATATTATAACAACACACTTTGATTATCACTCAATAGATGGAAACTTGTTAAAACTAGATATACTAGGACACGACGATCCGACGGTAATTCGTATGTTGCAAGACATTACAGGAATAGCACCAACAGAAATACCGTTAGATGATAAAGAAACAATGTCAATATTCAATTCAACAAAAGCATTAGGGGTAACACCAGAACAAATCCATTCAGAAGTAGGAACATTTGGAATACCTGAATATGGAACAAAATTTGCAAGAGGCATGCTTTTGGATACACATCCAACGACATTTGACGAACTAATACGTCTATCTGGATTATCACATGGTACAGATGTATGGCTAGGAAATGCACAGACATTGATAGAGCAAGGTGTAGTAACTTTGCAACAAGCAATTTGTTGTAGGGACGACATAATGATATATCTAATTCAAAAAGGATTGCCACCAGATAAAGCATTCAAAATAATGGAATCAGTACGTAAGGGAAAAGTAGCAAAAGGTAAAGAACCAAAGTGGAAAGATGAATATATACCATTAATGAAAGAACATGGTGTACCAGATTGGTATATAAAATCATGTGAAAAAATTAAGTACATGTTCCCCAAGGCCCATGCAGCAGCATATGTAACAAATGCTTTCAGAATAGCATGGTTCAAAGTACACATTCCATTAGCATATTATGCAGCATATTTTACAATAAGAGCAAAATCTTTTGATGCAGAAGTAATGATAAACGGAAAAGAAAAAGCAAAAAATAAAATGAAAGAAATAGACATGATGGGAAATAATGCAACACCAAAAGATAAAGATATGTATGACGACTTGGAAATAGTACTAGAAATGTATGAAAGAGGATTAAGATTTTTACCAATTGATTTATATAAATCACATGCAACAAAATTCCAAGTAGAGGGTGATAGTTTACGTCCACCACTAAACAGCATAGCAGGACTTGGAAATGTTGCAGCAGAAAGTATAATGAATGCTCGTAAAGATGAAAAATTCATGTCAATAGATGATATGAAAATTCGTGCAAAAATTGGAGATTCAGTTACAGAATTATTAAAACAATTTGGTTGCCTTGATGGAATGAGCCAAAGTAATCAGTTGAGTTTATTTGGATGATGCACCGATGGGACCGGTTCTCATCGGTGCAAAAAAACTGCACCGATGAGAACCGGTCCCATCGGTGCAATTTTGCAAAAGGAGGAGAAAAAAGAAAATTATGTTAGAAAATAGCATGAAAATGGGAGATATTTTATCTATAAAAAATATTATAATATATTTAATAGTAATTAATCTAATAGGATTTTATATGATGTGGTCTGATAAAAGGAGAGCTAAGTGGGGAAAATGGAGAATTCCAGAACAAACACTTTTTATTGTTACAGCACTGGGAGGTGGAATAGGTACAATTGCTGGAATGTATACATTTCATCATAAAACTAAAAAATTGAAATTTACAATTGGTCTACCTACAATTTTGATATTAGAAATTATTTTAGTTGTATACTTGAAATTTTTTATAGTTACATAATTTAAAAAATAATAAACAAACAAGTGTAAGGTAAAAATTATCAACATTGATATGTGAATAACATGTGAAAAAAATATGACTATTTTGAGTTATTCACAGAGTTATCCACATTATCCACATGCTGTGGATGAAAATATCTGTAGAAAAATGGTAAACTGTGTTGAATACATAATGTAAAAAATAGAAACTGAATACCCATTCAAAAAATAAAAAAAACTTGCATAAAAGTTTAGAAAATTATATAATAGCTTATGTATAAAAATAAGTTAGGTGAAAAAAGATGAATAAAACTAAAAGAAAAATATTTGAAACATCAATGAGATTATTTGCAGAGAAGGGGTATGATGCAACAAGTATAGAGGAAATAACTGCTACGGTAGGAGTTGCGAAAGGAACATTATATTACCACTTTTCTAGCAAAGAAGAAATATTTAATTTCTTAATAGAAGAAGGAATTAAGTTGTTACAAAACAGTGTTGATATTAAAACTGCAAAACACAATAATTACATAGATAAAATCAAAGCAATAGTATTAATTCAAATAAAAATTGTTGCTAAGTATGAAGATATAATAACAATAATTCTTAGCCAATTCTGGGGGAAAGAAGCAAGAAATAAAAAATGTCAAGAACATGTATATGATTACATTGGGCAAATAGAACAAATTGTGCAAGAAGGAATTGAAAAAGGCGAAATTAAAAAAGGTGATGCTAGAGCAATAGCGTCAGAAATATATGCATTAATATGTTCAACTTTAGTTTATAAAAAACGAGAAGGGGAACAAATGGATATAATGAAGTTATATCATGAATACGAAAATACGGTAATTAATGGATTAAGAATAAAGTAATAATGAAAGGGGAGCCAAATGGAAACCAAATCAAGAAAAATGAAATTTACAGATTTAAAAGATATGTTAAAACAAACAGGAGAAGCTTATGGAGATAGACCTGCTTACATTTTTAAAACAGAAGAAAAAGGAAAATTTAGAACAATAACACATAAAGAATTTAGAGAAGAAATAGATGCACTTGGAACAGTTTTAGTTAATATGGGATTAAAAGATAAGAGAATTGCCATTATTTCTGAAAATAGATATGAATGGGAACTTTCATATTTAGCTATTGCTGCTGGTGTTGGAGTTGTAGTACCATTAGACAAAGCCTTACCAGACAACGAACTTGAAAGCTTAATATTACGTTCACAAGTAGAAGCAATTATTTATTCTTCAAAATATGACACAATAATGGGAACATTGAGAGATAAAAAGAATACAAACTTAAAATATTTTATATCAATGGATTTAGAAGAAAATACACAAGGAATTTACTCAGAAAAAACATTGATAGAAAAAGGTAAAAAATTATTAAGTGATGGAAATACAACATACTTAGATGCTAAAATTGATGCCGAAAAAATGGGAATAATGTTATTTACATCTGGAACAACAGCAATGTCAAAAGCAGTAATGTTATCACACAAAAACTTAGTAACAAATATGATGGATATTATTCAAAGATTTGACTTAACAGAAGAAGATAGATTTTTATCATTCTTACCATTACACCATGTATTTGAATGTACAGTAGGATTTTTATATCCAATATCAATTGGTGGTTCAATAGCGTTTTGTGAAGGCGTAAAACATATGGCAGATAATATCAAAGAATTTGGTATAACAGCAATGATATCAGTTCCTGCAGTATTTGATATAATCTACAGAAAAGTAATGAAAGCAATAGAGAAAAAGGGAAAATTACAAAACTTAGAAAAAGGAAAGAAAATTTCTAGTCTTTTACTAAAAGTAAAAATTGACTTAAGAAAGCAATTATTCAAAGAAGTACACGAAAGTTTAGGACCAAAACTTAAACTTGTTGTAACAGGAGGAGCTGCACTAGACTCAGAAACAGAAAAAGGATTTAATGATTTAGGATTTGATGTAGAACAAGGATATGGGTTAACAGAAACAGCACCAGTAATAGCAGCGGAAACACCAAAATGCAGAAGATTAGGCTCAATAGGAAAAAAATTCCCAAGTGTAGAAGTTAAAATTGATAATCCAGATGAAGAAGGTATAGGAGAGCTATTAGCCAAAGGTCCATCAATAATGTTAGGATATTACGAAAATGAAGAAGCAACAAAAGAAGCATTAGATACAGACGGTTGGTTCCATACAGGGGACTTAGCTAGAATTGACAAAGATGGATTTATCTACATATCAGGAAGAAAGAAAAGTGTAATAGTATTAAATAATGGTAAAAATGTATTCCCAGAAGAAATAGAAACATTATTAAACAAAGTAGAAGGAATAAAAGAATCATTTGTTTATGAGAAAAAAGAAGCTGATGGAGATGTAAAAGTTTGCGTAAAAATTGTTTATGACAAACAATTAATAAAAGAACTTTATAATATCGAAGGAGAAGAAAAAATAAAAGAATTTTTATGGGAAAAAGTAAAAGATGTTAATAGACTAATGCCAAAATACAAATATGTTAGAGAAATGATTATTTCTGAAGAGGAATTAATAAAAACAACAACTCTAAAAATTAAGAGACATGAAGAAATGAAAAAGATTCTTGGAAAATAAAAATTTTTGCACCGTTGGGACCGGTTCTCAACGGTGCAGTTTTTATTTTTGCACCGTTAAGAACCGGTCCCAACGGTGTAATGTTACAAAAATATTACAATTGTAACAAAAATGTAATACAAAAACGCATAAAAAAGTCTTGAGCTTTTACGGAAGCTGGTGTATAATAAAGAAGAATTTAAATATTTGACTACATAGGAAAAGGAGGAGTTTGCATGTCTAGAAAATCAGGCATAGTAAATGTAAGAATGGTTATAACTGAAGAAAAGATACTATCAAATATAGATAAAGTACAGAAATTAATAAATCCGAAAAGTAAAAAGCAAATAGTTCAATTAGAGGATGATACATATTTTAAAGACTTAATTGAATCTATTAAGGCTTATTTAATAGAATATCCTAAAAAGAAAAACTTTCCAGCTGATGTGTATAAAGCTGCATATGGGTTAGTTGAATATGCAACTATACAATTTGAAGAAAATACTAAAAAAGTTGAAGAATTAATTAGACAAAGAGAAGAGAATATTGCTCTAGCTGGTACATTAAAAGAACTTGTTGAGGCTGTAGAAGCAAGAGAGCCTAAATGGAAGGATAAAGTTGAAGAAAATAAAGAGTTATTTTCAGAAGATGTTATTGACACACTAAAGTTAGTTGGAAAAGATAGAAGTAGGAAGAGTCAAAATTATAAAGATGCAATAAAATTATTAAATGCAAGAGTTAATAATTTGGAAACTAATTTGCATATTGAGATTGACTTAGAGAGAACTGAAGATAGGTCAAAAGCATTAAGTTATATAGGAATTGAAATTGCAGATGCATTAAAAGATATTCCAAGACCAGCAAATTTGGTTGTAGAAGAAATAGTAGAAAATGATGTTCCAGAAGTAGAAGAAATAAAAATTCAAAAAACTCAAAAAATAGAAGAACCTAAAGAGGTTGAAGCAAAAGAGAAAAAAGCTTCAAAGGCTAAGGCTACTAAAGCAAAGAAATCACAAATTATTGAAGAAGAAGTAGAAAAACAAGAAAAGGTTTCTCAAGTTGTTGAAATACAAGAAGAAAATGAAGATGTTGAAGAACAAGAAACTTTACAAGTGCAAGAATATCAAGACTCTGTTACATTTGAAAAGAAACCATCATTATGGCAAAGAATTAAAAATAGTAAGCTGGGAAGAGCTATATCTTATGTATGTAAGATTAGAATTAGAATTGAATTACCAAATGCATTGCCAGAAGGTAGAGGAGAAGAATAATATCGTTACTAGTTTGAAATATTATACAATTAGAAATGTATATGTTTCAAGCTAGTATTATATTTGGGCAAAATTTTTATAAATTGGTGAATCATACAAAATTATGAAAAATAATGCTATACTAATATTAGCTTAAGTGAAGTAACCGTTCATGGTAGCAACACTTGATATGTGAAGTAGGAATCACATATCTTTTTTTTGGCATAAAAAACAGGACAGGTAGGAAACTGCCCTGAACTGATAAATCAGTTTTTATTTGTGTTGTTTTTCTTAAAACTTTATAATATTTCATAATTTATTTATTTTCTACTAGCCATTTATAAACTTCATCTTCTACTACTGCCAATTTATATACACATTTAGAAAGTAATACCAAAAATATTTCTGCAAATGTTTTATCAGAAGCAATTAGTTTTTAATAAAATTAAAAAATTATCATATTTAAACCTACTTGCGAAAAGAAGTTTAATTAGATAATTCTTTAAAATGGTTGGGCTGGCTAGATTCGAACTAGCGCATGCCAGAGTCAAAGTCTGGTGCCTTACCGCTTGGCTACAGCCCAATATAAAATTTAAAGTATGGGGTGGAAGATGGGACTCGAACCCACGGTCTCCAGTGCCACAAACTGGCGCGTTAACCAACTACGCTA
>CAKPLQ010000043.1 GCA_934167685.1 uncultured Clostridia bacterium
AAATATTAGCACTAAACTATAAAAATTTAGTGCTAATAAATAAAATTTTTTAAGACATTTTCAAAAATGATTGACAAAAACATACAAATATCTGTTTTATTAAATGCTATTAAATAAAAACAATCCAACTTTATTTTGTTCTTCTTTACTTAATTCAATAATCCAAGCAGTAACCATTAAAAAATGCTTTGGAATACTTAAATTAGTTCTATATTCAGAATCAATTTCTTTGAGTCTAGTATCAAACTTATTAAATAATTCTTTTTTATCATAGTCAATATCTGTGTAAGCAGTTTGATTTACCTGTATTGCAATTTTTAATCTATCTTTTTCATTCATTCCTTTTACATAATCTATAATTTCATTAACATTCATTACTATATCAGCTCCTTTATTTTAAATTATTATCATCTTTTTTTCTATTTACACTCCAAGGGTTTTCTTTTTCTTCTTTTCTAGGTGTTACTCTTCTTGCCATATTATTTGCGATTTCATTTTCATCATCAGTAAATATGCCATTTTTATATAAATCATCAGAAACAATTTTATAATGTTCATCTTTATCAAAGCAAATTTTATTGTGAAATCGTTTCATAAGTCCATGCCAAAATCCTTTAAATTTAGAAAGTTCAGCTTTTATTTCATCTATTTCAGTTCGTAATTTTCCTATTATTTTATCTTTAGAAGATATCTCTTGTTTTAATCTTCCAATTTCTTTATCTTTTAGTTCAACTTCATATTTCAAGGAACGAATCTCTTTATATAAATTATTATAATTATTCTCAATATCGTTAATCATAATATTTAAACTATTTATAGAATTTACAGATTGGGTAGTATCTTGCATTTCATCAATAAGATTTATAATTTCTTCAACATTTTCTTTTGAAATCAAACTATTATTTTTATTCATCAGTGTAGACTTTAAATTTCCTAGCATATTTTTAACTTTATTTGAAGAAGTATAAACATTGTTTGTTTTTTCATTTGCCTTTTTTAATTTTAAATTAAATTTTTCATAGTTGTTCTTTATCATTTTATAACTAGCCATATCTTTAACATTTATATCTTGATTTCTTCCTTTTTGTTTTTCCTTTAATCTCATATCATTGTTGTAAACTTTGTTAAATGATGTTATACAGGCAATTCTCATTTTATCTTGTATTGCAGTTAAAGATTCTTTTGTAAATAGTTTTGTTTTGCCAACTTGCTTTTTCATTCCTCGATTACAATTTTCTATAACAGGTACACCAACTATGTGCATATGGGGAGAGGTTTCATCAAAATGAATTGTTGCATTTGCTATTTTAAATGATGGTACAATTTCATTTAAATCTTCAATTTGTTCTGCAAATACATCTACCATTTTAAATCTATATTTATCGTCTTTATCTTGCCAAAAATCCATATCTCCAAGTTCAATTATAATTTCACAAGCAATATCATTTTGAGATGCACATATTTTTTCAAAATAATTATCAATTTTTCTATCATTTCGTGTTTGCTTATTGTTATATTCAATTCTTGCTTGTTCAAATTCTGCCCAATATAGTTTTCTAACATCATTTACAATATTATCAGTCCAATAAATTGTTCTAATCAATTCTTTTTCATTATCATAATCTCGTAAATTATGCTTATTAACTCCTGATAAATCATTTGCATTTTGAATTGCATTATTTGATAGAGAAGTAGTACCAGATGTATTTCCTTTTGCAACTTTCTTTGCAACTTTGCTCTTGTTTTTATCACTTCCTAAATGAAATGAATATGATAATTCTTCAGCCAATAAAAACTCCCTCCTTGAACATTCTTTTTAGCCGAAGGCTCATAAAAAATACGAAGTATTTTTTGATAGGACTTTGAGCTAGTCATAAGCCCTAACCCCCTCTGAGATATGTCATTCTAACATATCTTGGGGGCTTTGCGAAGCAAATCAATTTGAAATGTCTTTCAAATTGATACCAAAATATCTGCCTAAATTTAGTTTTCTACAAAACAAATTCATTCATCTATTTTTGAAAATGTTGCTCAAGCAGAAATTTTTCTTTGGTATTTCAACATTTTATTTTAGCTTTTTTTCGATGGTAATCTTGTGACAAGTCCAAGCCTAATTTTTCCACAAGGATTAGCTAAAAAGTTTTGCTTTTCGTGTAATGAAACAGCCCTTATAATTTTTCTGTTATTCTTTATTTTAAATTCCAAAACCCTATTTTTAAATTCAACAGATGGATTTTTATTATCATATTTTTCATCAAATTTATCATCGTGATAATAATATTCTCCTAAATCCATATACTCAATATCAAGTTCCTCTTTTAGCTTTTCAAGATAATCATTTAATTGTGCTTTATTCATATTTATACTCATTCTAATATCTTCAACATTACCACCATGCTCAACTCTTTTAGGAATATCAACTAAACCTTTATTATATAGCTTGTCTATTTGTTCAATAAATGTACTTCTAAAGTTTATCTTTTCAAGTACAAAACCACCATTTTCGTCTTTTTTTAGAATAGCAGACTCAATAAATTTTGATATTAGTTCTTGTTTTTCTTCTTTTGTTTTCATAGTCCAAAGATTTAATAATATATCTTTATCCATTTGACCATCTGTAAGTTTTTCTCTTTCAATATCTCTTTCTGCCATTATATGTTGTGGATTATAAGATTCCTTATCTAACTCTAATGCATCTAATCTTTTATTTTCTAAAATAGACAATTTATTTTCAATAACCTTATAATCTTCTGCAAAATCTTCCATTTTAAGAATACCAGCTTTATAAGCGTCCATTAATCTATCTTTTTGTTGTGTATATTTCTTTATTTCTTGTTCAATTTCTTTTGTTTCATCATTTTTCTTTTCAGCAAGTATAGGGTAGAAATACTTATTTATATGGTAATCATACTCAACTAAATCTAAAATGTAATCAATTAAACAATTTTCAATTTCACTTTCGTTGTAATATAAATTACAATTATCACAATGATAATATAAATATTTTGCTTTAGCTCCACCTGCACCTTTACAAGTCATAATATTTCCACAAGTAGGGCATATAAGTTTTTGAAAGAATATATAAACTCTATTTCTACAATAAGATTTTTGATTTTTCTCTTTTTGTTTTTGAACTTCTTCCCACATGGCTCTTGTAATAATAGCAGGAACAACATTCATAAATATTTCTGTTTCTTTACTATTATCTAATCTATATCTTTCATAATCACCTATATAGATTTTATTATTTATAATTCTATCAATAGTTGAGTCACACCATTTCTTTTTAGTAGGCGAAGTAATTTTTTCACTATTTAAAATATTGGCTATGGCCTGAAAACTTTTGCCTTCTAAATACATTTCAAATATTCTTTCAACTAAATCTTTAGTAGACTTATTTATTTTTAAAGTTTTATCAGTATCTCTATAATAACCAAATGGGCATTTTCCTGGAATATGACCAGATTTAATTGCACCATTTAATCCAAATTTTGTTCTTTCAGATACTATTTCAATTTCTAATTGTGAAAGAACAGTAAGCATTCTAACAAAAAATCTACCATTTGCAGTAGAAGTATTTACATCATCTCTATCACATATTAAAAAGCAATGATAATCTTCTAATGTTGTAATCAAAACCTCTAAATCACGAACACTACGAGTTACTCTATCTAG
The DNA here is from genome assembly GCA_934167685.1 of uncultured Clostridia bacterium. Lineage (GTDB taxonomy): Bacteria > Bacillota > Clostridia > TANB77 > CAG-508 > CAG-269. The sequence goes on from CAKPLQ010000043.1 coordinate 3,676, forward strand.
TTTATAAGCTACTATATAGTTTTATTTACCTGCTTTAATATCTTCTAGCATTTCTTGAAATGCTGGTCTGTCTTTCATATTTTTTGCACTTATTCCTGCATCTTTATAAACTTTATAAATCTCAAAATCTTTGTATTTGCATAATTGTCTTAGTTTTTCTTCTTGTTCTCTTAAACTAAAGCCTTCTCTTGCTTGGTCTTCTGTACTTACACGAATATAAATTCCTGCAACATTCTTTTTACATTTTAAATCTGTTTCTTCCATTTAAAAACCTCCAATATAGTTTTATATAGCCAAAAAGTGTTAGAAAGCTTTTGCTAACTAACACTTTATAATTTTTACTCTATTAAATCTGTAATACCTGCTGATACAAAAAGAACTTTTAGTGTTAGTTAATCATTGATAATTTCGCGTAATTGAGAAAGTGGATATTTATTTGCTAAATTATTTATATAGAAATATTCGTGCTCATTAAAGAAAAGATATAGTTTATCTTTAATAATAGCAGTATGTGGCTCTATATAAGCAATATTAGTTTTTTCAACCATTCTCAAATTACCATTTCTTATCTTTGGTTCACAATTACTAAAAGTGCAAGCCCATTTAATTTTAGAAAGTAATTCTTCATTTATTGATATTTTTCTTTTAATTGTGCTTATCATACCACCAAAACCTCCTTTTTTCAATATATTGAGGCTTTTTTCTGTCTTTTGCTCTCAAAAAGACAAAAAAAGAAGCCGATTAAATCGACTTATATTTGCGAAATAATATTCACTTTTTGCTTTCTTAAACTCTAGTAGTATCAATACTTTCAAAGAGTTCGACGAAAACGCATAATGGAGCGGGTACCGAGAATCGAACTCGGGCCACCAGGTCGGAAGCATGGGATTCTACCACTAAACTACACCCGCATATGATATAATCATTATAACATAAAAACTCGCCAAAAGTCTATAATTGAAGTAACTATTTTTTATTAATATATATTAATCTTTACAATTCCTAATTAAATTATATGAATTTTATATGCATAATCATCTCCTGCTTGCAAGATATATAAGTGAAAAAAGAAAAAGGGAAACGTTATCCTACAATTGAAAATAATGTTTTTATTGGTTCAGGAGCTAAAATTCTTGGTAATATTATTATTGGAAATAATGTAAAAATTGGTGCTAATGCAGTTATCTTAACAGATGTTCCTTCAAATGTAACAATAGTAGGAGTTCCTGGTAAAATTGTAAAAACTTTCACATAAACTCCTACTTCTATTTCACATATTTTATTCTTTTCTTACCCAAACAGAAACACTACCACCATTGCAATAAAATATTCCGTTTCCTTCATTATCTACATATACAGTTTCTTTTACATTTCCAGTATAGTCATAAAATGTAGAATTTGCCATCCTCTTTCCTACATTCATTGTCTTTCCACCACCAGGTCCATCACTCATAATAGTAACTAAACCTGAGTTTGAATGTTCATCATCACCTGTTCTTATCCAAGCAATAATATCATGATGGTCAAAATAATCAAACTGCTCTCCATAAGCATAGTTAGTTCTTAATTGCATTAAATTATCTAACATCTCTTTTTTTGCACATATATTTTGACTTGGAATACCATAATAATCTCCATAAAATATACATGGCAATCCACCTTTTCTTAATAAAATTAATGCATATGCTAATGGTTTAAACCAGTCTGGTATCCATGAAAATAATGCTTGACCTGGTTCTGTATCATGATTGTCTACAAATGTTACTGCCAAACTTGGCATTTTTTTTACAAGTGTATTTTCAAATATTCTTGCAAAATCAAAATTCCCATCACAGTTAGAAGCTTCATAAAAATTGTAGTGTAATGCTACATCAAATAATGGAATTGTTGAATTGGTATTATCAATATACTTTTTTAAAGTATCTATATTTCTGTTCCAATATTCTCCCACACATTGTAAATCTGGTCTTGTTTCTTTCATTTTTCTAATCCAATCAGCCATAAATCCTGATTTTATATGTTTTACAGCATCTAGTCTAAAACTATCAACTCCTGTAAAATCTAAGTACCATTTTCCCCATTTGTTAAGCTCTTCTACAACTTCTGGATTATTAAAATCTATATCTGCTCCCATTAAATAATCATAATTCCCATTTTCTTGGTCAACACTTTGGTCCCAATGTTTTCCACTAAATCTAAATATACCATTTTTCCTTCCACTTTCATCCCAGTCTGTTCCATTAAAATGACTATAATTCCATTTAAAATCTGAATATTTATTATTTCGGCCTGCAAAATTGTATACCGTCCAAGCTTTTATTTTTGTTGGTAATGTTGTATCAATATTTCTATTATCGCTCTCTTCTTCACTTGCGTATACTGTTTCCGCTTCATCTGCGCCTATCTTATGATTTAATACTATATCTGCATATACTTTTATATCATTTTCATGTAAATCTTTTATTGCTTGCAAATATTCATCCTTTGTTCCATATTTTGTTTCTATACTTCCTTTTTGGTCAAATTCTCCTAAATCATATAAGTCATAAACTGCATATCCTGCATCAAATTTACCTCCTGCACATTTGTATGCTGGTGGTAACCATACATCTGTTATTCCTACTTTTTTTAACTCTTCTGCTTCTTGTGATACCTTTTGCCATAGCTTATCTTCTGGTTTTAAGTACCATTCAAAATATTGCATTAGTATCCTGTTTTCTTTCATTTGTATCTTCCTTTCGCATGTTATAATATCACAACTATCACTAATTTTCAAGTGCATCATATAATGTTAATACAGAGGTATATGTCAAGTAAATTTTTTATTGATTTTTCATTGGGCAAAGAAAATCTCACTACATTTATTACTTCTAATAAACATAGTGAGATATTTTTATATTTACGCACTCTTTAATTCAAGCCTTAATTTATCTGCAATCATTGCAATAAATTCGCTGTTCGTAGGCTTTCCTTTAGCAGCTGAAATTGTATAGCCAAATATATTTTCGACAACATCTTGTTGTCCTCTTCCCCAAGCGACTTCTATTGCATGGCGTATTGCACGTTCTACACGTGATGGTGTTGTGGTAAATTTGTCTGCGATTTTTGGATATAAACTTTTTGTGATTTGATTAATGACATCAATATCATTTACAACCATAATAATAGCTTCGCGCAAATATTGATATCCCTTAATATGGGCAGGCACACCAACTTCGTGAATAACATTTGTAACTAATGCTTCCAAATTATCTTCTTTTTTAGTGGTACCTTTTGAAATTTCAATATATTGCTGTCTTGGCGCGGTTGATTCTCTTGAAATAAAATTATTATTTTGTTCTGGTTTATAATTTTTTAACTCTCTAATTCTAGTAATTAGTAATTCAATATCAAATGGTTTTACAACATAATATTCTGCCCCTAGTTCGACAGCTCTTCTTGTAATTTTATCTTGTCCTACTGCTGACAACATTACAAAAATCGGCTTTTTAGGCATCTTTATCATATTTAGTTTTTCTAATACTCCTATTCCATCTAAATGTGGCATTATTACATCAAGCAATACCACATCTGGCATTAAATTAGATATCATATCTAATGCCTCGTTTCCGTCTTTTGCTCTTCCAACAATCATCATATCATCTTGATTTTTTAAATACGTAGCCAATGTCATGCTGAATTCTTGATTATCATCTGCTATTAAAACTGTAATTTTTTCTCTCATGGCTTTTTCCTCCTAAATTTTTTCTACTGTAAATTTTTTACATTTTTGATTATAATACTTAAGAAAAAATTTTGCAAGAGTTTTTTGGAACTTTTTTCCATTTTATTTATTTTTTTCTACAGTTTTATTTATATATTTTTCTTCAGTCACTTGAAAATACTGCACATTAAGTTTTTTTGTTTCAATATCTTTTAAAAAAATATTTTTTCTATTTTTTTCCATCTCCACTTCTAAAATAATATTTTCAGAATAATTTATATTTCTTATATTTATATCATTATTTTTACAATAATACTTAAAAATTTCTAAATTGGAGTAGTCCAACCCTACTTCTATTTTTACACCTTGTACCTTGATTACTTTAGTAGCCTTTTCTATTACTTGTAGAGTAGCATCTGAATATGCCCTTACCAATCCACCTGTACCGAGTAATATTCCACCAAAATATCTTGTAACTATTACAACTAAATTACACAAATTATTTTTTTGTAAAATATTTAACATTGGTCCACCTGCAGTTCCAGAAGGCTCTCCATCATCACTTGATTTTTCTACTATCTGTCCACCTTCTGAAACTCTATATGCCACACAATTATGTCGTGCATCATAGTATTTCTTTTTTATTTCTTTAATCTTGTTCTCTGCATCTTCTATACTCTCCACATGTATAAGGTTTGCTATAAATTTCGACTTTTTTTCGACTATTTCTGCAGTTTCGTCATTTAAAATTGTTATAAATTCTTCCATTTTTCTCCTTTATTCTTCTGATATATTAGCTCCAGCTGTATAACCTGTTGAATATGCAATTTGCAAATTAAAACCCCCTGTATATGCATCTACATCTATAATTTCTCCTGCAAAATATAAACCTTTTATTAATTTAGATTCCATTGTTTTAGGATTAATTTCTCGTGTACTAACTCCTCCTGCTGTTATAATAGCCTCTTCTACTGGTCTAAATGCTTTTATAGTAATTGCAAAACATTTTAATAATTTACCTAATCTTTTTCTTTCTGTTTTAGTAATCTCGTTTACACGTTTATTTTCATCTATTCCAGATACTTCTATTATTAATGGTATTAACTTTTGAGGTAATAACTTATCTAAACTGTGCTTAAATTGCTTATTTTTAAATTCTTTAAAATCTCTTAAAATTCTATCATCTAACTGCTCTTCTGTAAGTGCTGGCTTTAAATCTATACTTAAACTTATATATTTCTTTTTTAACAAATAATCTATTTCTCTATATCTTGCCAAATGCGCCGAACCACTTAAGATTATTGGTCCTGATATTCCAAAATGCGTAAATACCATTTCTCCAAAGTCTTCATATATGAGTTTCTTTCTTTCTTCATCAATTAACTTTATTGCTACGTTTCTTAGACTTAATCCTTGTAGTCTCTTACATTCCTCTTTTTCGTAAACTTCTAGTGGCACTAGTGAAGGCTTTATAGGAGTTATTGTATGTCCTAAGTCTTTTGCAATTTTATATCCATCACCTGTTGAACCTGTTAATGGATAACTTTTTCCTCCTGTTGCCAAAATTATTTTATCTGTCTGAATTATCTCTTTATTAGTTCTTATTCCAAGCACTTCATTACTTTTTATTAGAATTTTTTCTACCCTAGTATCAAATTTATATTTAATCTTCAATTCATCAATTCTTTTTTTAAAACAATTTAATACATCAATAGATTTGTCAGTTACAGGGAATATTCTGTTTCCCCTCTCTTCTTTCACTTCTAATCCTTGTTTTCTTAAAAATTCCATTATATCTGTATTTGTATAATTTTGAAATGCACTATATAAAAATCTCCCATTGCCTGGAGTATTTTTTATAAATTCGCTCATATATAATGAACTTGTTATATTGCATCTTCCTTTTCCTGTTATCAATAATTTTCTTCCAAATGATGGCATTTTTTCTAATATTGTTACATCATTTCCATTTTCTGCCGCTGTTATTGCAGCCATCATCCCTGCTGGTCCTCCACCTATTACTATTACTTTTGGCATTAATGCCACCTCTCTTTCTTATTCTTCTATATTATCAAATTTTGGTATTTTTTGCAATAGCTTATCGTCTTTGTTCTTGCGCGAAATTTGTATTGCAAATTTCAGTGCATTGTTATTTTCATACAATAAGAAAAACTCCATCTTTCAATGGAGAAAAGATTTTCTTTTTTTGCAAACTACTTATTTTGCAGACAAATAGTCAGCAAGTATAGCAGTTTGATTCTGTCCACTACACTTCAGTTTTCTCCAGGTATCTTCACCCAAGATATACTGAATTGCAGCGACTCTTCGACCAATTCCGCAACTAAGCTCCCAGCACAAACCCTCATCCACTTTTTTAGTAGACTCTTTAACCTGCTTCAGGGTTTCTATTGCTTCTTCATCAGATTCAATATACCCGACAAATACTGCAATATCCCAAGGTACACCTGCCTGTTTGGCTAATCTAGCCACTCGACGACCAAAAACTTTACGCTGAGCTACAATCTTTGAGTAATCCTCAATTATGTAGCTTGTATAGAATTTTCCCCGCTCATAATTGTTGGCACTTACAGTTACCTGCCATTTTCCATCAATTATATATACGTAATTCTTATATCCGGAACCTGCCCAGCGTGAGAAACTCTTTATGAATTCAAATTTCTTGAATTCCCCTAACTCCTCTCGGAGTCTAAGGGTTGTTTCTCGGTCATATATCAGATGCATTTCTGCCCATCTGTTAGCTGAATTTATCTCTGCTCCTTTTTCCGGACCATATACAAACAGATTCAGCGCATCCTCGGAGCCATTTGGATATAGAGCATAAAAATGTTCTTTTCTCACATTTTCATTTAACTCTTCCCAAGAGATTTCTTCTGGTTCCTCCAAGATAACAGGTGCTATCGGTGTTACTACATCAACTTCAAAATTCCGAAGCTGATAGAAGCATTCACTCATTCCTTCAGTTATGCATATGTCATAACCTGATGTATACATAGCAGAAGTATGGCCTCCCTGTCTGCTGTCGTAAAAGTTTCCAAGCATTACAGTTCTCTTTGTTGCTTTAATCATAATGTTCCTCTCTTTCTCCGATTATTATCGGGGGTAGCATTGGTTAATTGTTTACAGAATTAAGACGAGAAATTCGTACATAAAAATTTTTTTGATGCACTCTCAACTTAAATCATACTATAATTATAACAGTTATTTACATTTTAGTCAAGTTATGTAAAGCGTTTACTTTTTACCGTTTAAATTGGCTATTTGTCAGTATTTTATAGATATAAAATAAAAAAATATTTTGACTTCAATACTTTCGCAAAATTAAATTTTAATAAATTGGTGAAAAAACCTTGACAAATTGTTAAAATCATATTAAAATATGTAATGTGCTCACAAATGAGCTACAAGATGGTGGATGTAGCGTAGTTGGTTAACGCGCCAGTTTGTGGCACTGGAGACCGTGGGTTCGAGTCCCATCTTCCACC
>CAKPLQ010000044.1 GCA_934167685.1 uncultured Clostridia bacterium
AAATATAATTCCTAAATAAATTGCTATAAATGTTACAATAGTTGCTAGACCTACACTTGCTTCCATAAGAGCTATTTTCGTTTTTCCGTCAATATTTAAACCATTTTTATCTAAATTTTGTAAAAGTTCAGAATTATCATCAACAAATATCTTTTCTATTTCTTCTTTTCTTTCTTTTGTATCTGCATTATAATTTGCAGATAATAAATATTGTTCTTTCATATCTTCTGTCAATTCACAATCATCTGGAACTAATATAATTCCCGTATTTGTATGGCTAGTAGACATTTGAATATATCCTGTTTTACATTCATTATATTTTGATTTATATTGTTTTCCAGCTATATTTAAAACATTGTCTCCATTTTTTAATGCTTCATCTCTTAATTCTTTTTGTGAATCAAAATCACAAAGTACAATATATTCATCATTATTTAATTCATATTGATTAATTCCATATAGTTTTGCAATTTTATTATAATCAGATATCTTTACCAACTGTTCTGCTGTACCATACAAAAGATTTGGATATTTAGTTTTTATTTCTGCATATTTATCTCCAAAAAAATCTTTCAAAGTCAAATCATTTGTAGAATATACTGTTATTTCCACAATGTCTTTTAGGACATTCATATCTAAACCATTATTTTTTAAAGTTTCAGTAATAGGTATTTTTGAATCTGCTCTTGCTTCAGGGGTTGATGTTATCTCTTTTCCATAAGTTCCATATTGTAAATATTTTTCTGGTAAATTAGCTGTTTTATACAAATTCAAATCTACAGGTGTCATTTCAATTAATTCTCTTTGCATTGTATTTCTTAATGCTAAACTTGAAGAAAGTATTGAAATTGTCATAAACAGCATTAAACATATTACACTCATGCTTACAACCATAGTATTAATTTTGTTATTTATTTGTCTTAATACAAATATATTAGTATTTTTAAAATAAACATTTTTCATTTTTTGAACTATTTGTATTATAAATCCTGATAAAGACCAGAAAACTGCTACTGTTCCAACTATTCCCATTAAAATAGGTGGTAAAATTTTATCAGCCGTTGTTAAACTCCAAACATCTCCTGTTACCTTCCAATAAGCATATCCAAGTATAGTTACAGCTTCTAAAAATACTAAAATACATATAATAGGATTTTTTATTTTTACATTTTCATTTCTCTTACTTGCATTTAGCAGATTAATTAATTTGTATCTTGAAACTGTAAATGTATTAAAAAACATTACAGCTACATACATTACGGCAAAATAGATACAAGTTTTTATACAAGCATCTTTTGAAAATACAAATTGAAATTTACTCATATCTGATTCAAACATTTTAGCAACTAATATTGACATGAATTGTGATGCAAATACACCTATAATTAATCCTACAATTAGTGATATAATTCCTACTAATATAGTCTCCATAAGTATTATTTTTGAAATTTGTCTTTTTCCCATTCCTAGTGTCATATATATTCCAAATTCTTTTTTTCTTCGATTAATTAAAAAGTTATTTGCATATACAATTAGTAATCCCAATACTACTGCTACAAATACTGACACATATCCAAGCAATGAAATCATAAGTTTTATAATATCTCTTGTAGATTCTGATACTTCTAACATTGCCTGTTGACTATCTATTGAGTTAAACATATAAAATATTGCCACACCTAATACTAATGTTAAAAAATAAATTGCATAATCTTTGAAGCTTTTTTTCATATTTCTTATAGATAATTTAAATAACATCGTTCAAATCACCTCCAAGAAGTGTTTGCACCTCAATTATCTTCTCAAAGAATTGTTTTCTTGTATCATTTCCTTTTATTAACTCATTAAAGATTTTTCCATCTTTAATAAATAAAATTCGATTAGCATAAGAAGCGGTAAATGCGTCATGTGTTACCATTAAAATTGTTGCATTCATTTTTTGATTTAATAATTCAAAATTTTCTAATAATTGTCTTGCTGCTTTACTATCTAATGCTCCTGTTGGCTCATCTGCTAAAATTAATTTTGGATTTGTAATAATAGCTCTTGCTGATGCAATTCTTTGTTTTTGACCACCAGATACTTGATAAGGATATTTTTTTAGAATTTCTTTAATTCCTAATTTTTCTGCTATTTCATTTACCCTTCTATCTATTTCATTTGCCTTTACTTTTTGAATTGTTAATGCTAAAGCTATATTTTCATAAGCTGTTAATGTATCTAATAAGTTAAAGTCTTGAAATATAAATCCTAACTCTTCTCTTCTGAATTTGTTTAAATTATTTCCTTTTAATTTTGTGATATCTTCTCCATTTATAATAATGTGTCCTGCTGTTACTCTGTCTATTGTGGAAATACAGTTTAATAATGTTGTTTTTCCAGATCCACTTGCTCCCATAATTCCAACAAATTCACCTTTATTTACATCAAAATTAATATTGTCTATGGCTTTTGTTAAATTTGATTTGTTTCCATAGTATTTTTCGATGTTTTTTACTTCTAATATTTTTTCCATTTTTATAACTCCCTTCTTTTATTTCATTATAAATATTTTGATGTAAAGTTGCCATCGATTTAGCTTACAATTTCCTTACATTTTTGTAAGGTACTAATACTTGTTTCTTTTTACTTTAATTCAATATAACTGTTTTGTGGAAACACTAGCTTAACTTCTGTACCTTCATTTTGCACTGAATTTAATTCTATTCCTATTCCTAATTTATTGCATAACTTTTTACACAAATATAATCCTATTCCTGTTGATTTCTTATTTGACACTCTTCCATTCGTTCCTGTAAATCCTTTTTCAAAAACTCTTGTAATTTCTCCTTGTTTTATTCCTATTCCGTTGTCTTTAATATATAAAATCACATTCTCTTTTCCTTGATTTGCATATATTTCGATTACAGAGTTTTCTTTTTTTCTGTATTTGATACTATTTTGTATAATTTGATTTAATATAAATACAATCCATTTGTTGTCTGTATTAACTTCTATGTCTAAATCATGAATATCAATAGAAATCTTTTCTTGTATTAAACTACTTTTGTTCTTTTTAATACTTTCAGTTACAATTTCTTTTAAAAACACTTTTCTTATATAATAATCTTTTTCTACAGTATTACTTCTTGCATAAAATAAAGCTTGTTCAATATAATTTTCTACTTTGTCTAGTTCTTCGTCTATACTTTTGGTTATAGCATTTTTATTGTTTTCTATTACCATTTTACTAGCTGATATTGGTATTTTTATTTCATGTATCCATAATTCTATATATTCTTTATAATCCTCTGTCATATATTTGTATTTATTTACATTTTCTAACATTGATTTATCAATTTGTTCTAATGAGTTTTTAAATATCTGTCCCTCTAAAAAATTAGGAGTTTTTATAATTTCTGTAATTAAATATTTTTCGTCTAATTCTTCTAACATTTTTAATAAATTATCATAGAATTTTTTTCTTTTAAAATATTCTATAATAATTGAAATCATATATAATCCCATTATTATAAGTGGAATATATATTTTTATGAACATTCCTACATTATATGCCATTAAGAATATCTCTATTGTAATAATACCAAATAGTAATAATAAAATAGTGATAGCCTTATCTTTAAAAAATAATTTAAAATCCATTTAGTTTACTCCTTTTTTCAAAATATATCCTTGTCCTCTTTTTGTTTCTAATAGTTCTTTTAATTCTAACTCTTCTAATTTATTTCTTAATCTAGTAATATTAACTGTTAATGTATTGTCATCTATAAAACTTTCGCTTTCCCATAAGCATTCCATTATATCTTCTCTTGATACTATTTTTCCTCTATTTTGTACTAGGTATTTTAAAATCTTATATTCATTTTTTGTTAGCTCTATTGTTTTTCCATCTTTTTCTATAGTACTATTTGATGTATTCAATATAAAATCTTTAACATCTATTTTATCATTTACTTCTTGCATATTCGTCCTTCTTAATAATGCTCCTATTTTTGCAAGTAAAATTTGTATATTAAAAGGCTTTGTAATATAGTGGTCTGCCCCATTATTTATTGAAAGTAGTTCGTCTAGTTCATTATCTCTACTTGTTACAATAATTATTGGCATATTGGATTGTTTTCTAATCTCTTTACAGATATATTCTCCATCTGTGTTTGGTAAATTTATATCTAATAATATTAAGTCTGGATTTGTTTGCAATATGTCTTGTATTGTGTTGTCAAATGTTGTTAGTGCTGTTGCTTCATATCCATTTTTATTTAAAAAGATTTTTAATTCTTCTCTTAATTTTTCATCATCTTCTATTATTAAAATCTTTGGCATTTATTTTTCCTCCATTGCTATTATATCATAATTTTTATAAAAGAAACCTTACATTTCTGTAAGGTTACTCTAATTATTACTCCTTTATCTCCTTAGCAAGTTTATCAATAGCTTTCGTTTCTATACGTGACACATAAGAGCGAGAAATCCCCATCTCGTGGGCAATCTCAATTTGAGTTTTAGGTTTATGTCCATCCAACCCGAAGCGGAGTTCTAAAATAGTACGTTCTCTATCTTTTAAAATACTTTTCATCTTCTCATATAAAAGTTTTATTTTCATTTTTAAATCAACTGAGTCCTCAACACTACGTTCATCATTTTCAAGTACTTCTTGCAGTGTAACTACATTATCGTCTTTATCTTTTCCTATCGGTTCATTTAAATATACTTCATTATTTAACTTTTTAGTTGCTCTAAAATGCATTAATATTTCATTATCAATACATCTAGAAACATATGTAGAAAGTCTAGCACCTTTTTCTGTTTTAAAACTATTAATACCTTTAATAAGTCCAATCGTGCCAATAGATATTAAATCATCTGGGTCTACATTTGAATTGCTGTATTTTTTACATACATGTGCAACTAATCTTAAATTTTTTTCTATAAGTATATTACGAGCCTCTTCGTCACCTGTGCTTAATCTTTCAAGACAGATACGCTCTTCTTCTGAACTCAAAGGCTCCGGAAAAAGTTGTACCCCAGAAATATATCCAACTGCAAATACTGCTGTTTGTAAAAACTGAATAAATCCACTTATGCAAAGTGCAGAAAACATAAAAGCACCTCCATTTTTCTCATACTAAAATTATATGTATAAGAAAAATAAAAGTGCCTGTTCATTTAAACTTTGTATAAATCAATATTTTTATTCCTATATTCTTCTAATATTTTTAAAAATATTTCATCTCTTACATTTCTTGATTTTTTAGGATGAACTAAATATCTAAGGTATAATTCTACATGAGAATCTACTATTTCAGTATAAATAATAGGTTCTAAATAATTATAATAAATTCTATATTCTGTTGTAACATCAGCTACTGCGTCTTCCATCTTTTTAGGTGTTTCTTTTAATATTTCGTTGTTCTCTACAATCCCATATAATGTTTCTTTTGTTTTTTCTATATCAGCATCTAATGGAATCTTTACTGTTATCTCATCCCATATATATTTAAAAGCTTTTGTATAATTTTTTAATGGATATATAAATACAAATGAATTTGGTATATGTATTATTCTTCCTGTGCTCTGCTCTCCATTTATTCTATCTCCAACTTCTAGTACTTCAAATCCAAGAGATCTAATATTTACTACATCTCCTTTTATACCATTAACTTCAATCCTGTCTTCTAGTTCAAATGTCTTTTTAGTATTAATGTATATTCCTGCAAAAAAGTCAAATATTATTTCTTTAACAGCAATTGCAATTCCAGCAGACAAGAAACTTATTACTGTTACCATTCCAGAAATTCTATGTCCCCAAAGTAATACAACTAAAATAACTGATGTAATATTTAATGTAACTTTTATCATTCTGTTTCTAAAATATTTCTTTTTATTGCTTACGTCAGCTCTTGAGTAAAAAAATCTTACTAATCTTTTTAAAATTCCGAAAACTACAAATATCAAAATTGTTAATATTACTAATTCAACGTAATCACTATAAAATCCAAATGTTTTTCCTAAATATTGTGATATATCTGTTATAAAACCCATTTTCATCACCTCTTATATTTTATTTTAGCACAAAATAAAATATTATTCAACTTCGTCAATACAGTCTTGGAATTGACTATTATATAATTTATAATAAAATCCTTCTTCACCTTTTTCAAGAAGTTGCTCATGTGTACCTTGTTCAACAATATCTCCATGGTCCATAACCAAAATTAAATCTGCATTTTTAATTGTTGATAATCTATGTGCAATAATAAAAGATGTTCTACCTTTCATTAAATTATCCATAGCTTTTTGAATTTCTATTTCAGTTCTTGTGTCTATACTTGATGTAGCTTCATCTAGAATTAATATTTTAGGGTCTGCTAAAATCACTCTTGCAATTGTAAGTAATTGCTTTTGACCTGCTGAAACTCCACTTGTTTCGTCTCCTAAAACTGAATTATATCCATTAGGCAATGTCTTTATAAAGTGATGTACTCTTGCAGCTTTAGCTGCTTGAATAACTTCATCATCTGTTGCATCTTCTCTACTATATTTTATATTATCTTTTACTGTTCCATCAAATAACCATGTATCTTGTAATACCATTCCAAACATTTGACGAAGTTCTCCTCTTTTGAAGTCTTTTATGTTATGACCATCTAGCAGAATAGCACCATCTGTTACATCATAAAATCTCATAAGAAGTTTTACCATTGTTGATTTTCCAGCTCCTGTAGGTCCAACAATTGCAATTTTTTGACCTTCGTGTATATCAGCATTAAAATCTTTAATTACAATATTCTCTGGATTGTATCCGAATTTTACATGTTCAAATTTTACATTTCCTTTTAAGTCTTCTGTTGTTGTTCCTTCTACATAAGTTTCAACTTCTTCTTTTTCTTCTAAGAATTCAAATATTCTTTCTGTTGCAGCTACCATTGCTTGTAACATACTTGATACTTGTGCAATTTGATTTATAGGTTGTGTAAATTGCTTGTTATATTGTATAAAACTTTGGATATCACCTACTGTGATATTTCCATTAATGGCTAAATAACCTCCTGCAATTGCTACACCAACATATCCAATATTTGATATAAAATTCATTATTGGATGCATTAATCCTGACAAAAATTGTGACTTCCATGCTGAAGTATATAATTCTGAATTTGCCTTTTCAAATTCTTTTTGCGCATCTTTTTCGCCATTAAATGCTTTTACAATTGTTAATCCAGAAAATACTTCTTCTACTTGACCATTTACATGTCCTAGATAGTCTTGTTGCTTTTTAAAGTATTTTTGTGATTTTCCTACTATTATTTTTACAAGAAATGCTCCAATTGGCATAACTATTAGTGATATTAATGTCATTTGCCAACTAATTGAAAGCATCATTATCAATATTCCAACTAATGTGCAAATTGATGTTATTATTTGTGTAATACTTTGATTTAAGTTCATACCTAATGAGTCTATATCATTTGTTATTATTGATAACACTTCTCCATTTGTCTTTTTGTCAAAGTAATTCATCGGAAGTGAATTTATTTTATGTGCTAAGTCTTTTCTTAATTTATATGTTAAGTTTTGGGCAATTTGTGTCATTACAAAACTTTGGATAAAGGAAAATAATGCACTTATCACATATAGTCCTAATAGTGTTAAAAGAATAGTTCCAACTTTTCCAAAGTCTATTCCACCATTTCCTGATATTTTATTTACTAAACCATTAAATATTTCTGTTGTTGCATTTCCTAATATTTTTGGTCCTATTATAGAAAATATAGTACTTCCTACAGCAAATATAAATACTATTATTAATCCTATTTTATATTTTGACAAATAATTATTTATTAATTTTTTTGTTGTTCCTTTAAAATCTTTGGCCTTTTCTGTTGTACGGCCCGGTCTTGGTCCCATTGGTCCTGGCATATTATCTTCCTCCTTCCTTTTTATTTAATTCTTCTTCAGATAATTGGGATAATGCAATTTCTCTATATGTTTCATTATTTTCAAGTAATTCTTCATGTGTTCCTTGACCTACTATTTTTCCATCATCTAAAACAATTATTTTGTCTGCATTTAAAATAGTACTAATTCTTTGTGCTACAATTATGTTTGTTTTATTATTTGTTCTTTTTGCTAAAGCCTCTCTTAATGCTGCATCTGTTTTGAAGTCTAATGCAGAAAAACTGTCATCAAAAACAAAGATTTCTGGGTCTTTTGCGACTGCTCTTGCTATTGATAGTCTTTGTTTTTGTCCTCCAGATACATTGCTTCCACCTTGTGCTATTTCTGATTTGTATTTGTCATCTTTTCCTTCAATAAATTCTGTTGCTTGTGCTATTTCTGCTGCTTCTATCATTTTTTCATCTGACATGCTCTCATCAGAATATTTTATATTACTTTCAATTGTTCCAGAAAATAGTACTCCTTTTTGTGGTACAAATCCAATTGCATCTCTTAATTCTTTTTGTGATAGGTCTTTTACATTTACACCATCAACTAAAAGTTCTCCGCCTGTTACATCATAAAATCTTGGTATTAAATTTACAACTGTTGATTTTCCACTTCCGGTACTTCCTATGATTGCAGTTGTTTTTCCTGGCTCTGCTGTAAAATTAATATCTTCAAGTATTTCTGCGTCAGCATCCGGATATTTAAATGATACATTTTTAAATTCTACTAATCCTTTTTTACTTGGATTTAATTTTTTTGTTGTTTCTTTATCTTTAATACTTGGTTCTGTTTCTAATATTTCTGTAATTCTGTTAGCTGATACAGATGCTCTTGGAAGCATTATAGAAATCATAGAAATCATTAAGAAACTCATAACTATTTGCATTGCATATTGGATAAATGCCAACATATCTCCAACTTGCATTACACCTTGGTCTATATTGTGTCCACCAACCCATATGATTAAGATTGATACTCCATTCATTATAAGCATTAACATTGGCATCATTACTGACATTGTTCTGTTTACAAATATATTTGCTTTTGTTAAGTCTGTATTCGCACCATCAAATCTTTTTTCTTCTCTTTCTTCTGTATTAAATGCTCTAATTACAGATTTTCCTGTTAATATTTCTCTTGCTACACCATTTAATTTGTCTATTAAATCTTGCAATTTTTTGAATTTTGGCATTGCAATTGCAAATAATATTGCAACAACTAATAATATTATAATTACTGCTGCTCCTATTATCCATGCCATCGATGTATTACTTTGATGTACTACTTTTATTACCCCTCCTATTCCTATTATCGGAGCATATACTACTGTTCTAAATAACATTGCTAATAATTGTTGAATTTGTTGCACATCATTTGTACTACGAGTAATTAAAGATGCCGTTGAAAACTCTCTTAATTCTTTAGTTGAAAATTGTAATACTTTGTTGAATATTTTTTCTCTTAGTGTTCTGGCCATCTTAGCTCCAACTCTTGATGATAACATCATTATTGTAATTCCTGAAGCCATACTGATTGCAGCTAATATTAGCATTTTAAATCCTGCAACCATTATATAATTCATTTGAATTTTGTCTGTATCTACACCTGCATCTTTGTATATCTCTTTTACATATGCAACTGCTGCTTGACTTTTTATTGAATCTTGCATTTCATCTATTTGTTTTGTTGATTCACTAAGCATTTGATTTAATTGTTCTTCTGGCATCGTTTTTAATATGTCTATTATTGACATATTTTGCATCGTTTCTTTTTGTTCTTCTGGTACATTGGCTAATATTTGTTCTTTTATTTTATTTGCCATTTCTTCTTTTTGTACTGTTCTTGATATAATAATTGGTTTTGTCATTATTTGCTCAAGTTCTTCTTTTTCACTTTCTTTTAAGTCTTTTATAACATAGTTTCCATCTGATTCCTCAATTGTATAATTTTCTAATATTTTGTCATCATCATTTGAGAACAACAATATTGCATCCATGTCTTTTGAACTTATTGTTTCTGGCACTGCATATTCAATTCCTCCTGCTTGTATTCCTGTATTTACTATTTTAGAAGTATAATTAGGTAGTTCCAAATCTACAGCTGCCTGAACACATAATAATGCTACAATTATAAGTACTGACATCCATGATTGTTTTAAATTTTTTAATATTTTAAGCATCTTTTTCCTCCTTTTTTTCTATTCCATGTTTTAAATATTCTATTTCTTGTAAAAATATTTTTCTACAATCTTCTTTTGATTTATCTTTAAAATTTTTTATTACTGCTCTTCTTGTGATTGCATTTAACATATCACAAATTACTACTAAATCTTCGTGACTTCTTATATTTAACTTTGTCTTATCTATCTGCTCATAATATTCTATAATATCTTGTGGTTTGGTTTTCTTTACTAAATCAAATACATTTTCATCTGACGATTTTAAATTTATGAATATTTGTCTAAATAGCTCTTGGTCTGAATTATCTGTAAATTCTTCTATCATTGAATCATACAGAAAAATATATAATTCAAATATATTGCCATTTGTTTCTTTTACTTTGTTTCTTAGCTTATTATTTAGTTCTTCTGAATTTTCTTTTAATATATATATAAGCAAATCTTCTTTACTTTCAAAATACTGATAAAAGCTTCCTCTTGCAATATCTGCTTCTTCTACAATATTTTTTATCGAAACATTTTCTATCGGCACTCTTGCAAATTCTTTTTTGGCAGCATTTATTACTTTTTGCTGTTTTTCTTTTGATAGTTTTAAAAATGGGTTCTATAATAAATGTTGGGGTGGTACAAAAAACACTTCAACATTTTTTATTATTTTTAATAAAATAAACACAC
>CAKPLQ010000045.1 GCA_934167685.1 uncultured Clostridia bacterium
ATTTTATATTATTGGATGCTAAGAATTGTATATCTAATAACTGGTGGTTCGATAATGGCATATAGAATATTTTCTGTTATTCCAATAGCTTTAATGATTGTGTTAGGATATACACATATAAGAAAAGATTTTGGAGAAAAAACAGGTTTTATATTTTCGTTTTTAGCAGCATTTTTGCCAGAGATGGCTCAATATGCAATAGAAATAAGAATGTATTCTTGGGCAATATTAGCGGTAACAATTTTAGCGATTTATGCATATAGACTTACCGAAGAAGATAATACAAAAAATTGGATAATATTTGGATTGGCAAGTTTAGCAAGTATATATTTACATTATTATGGATTAATGGCAGCAGGATTGATAAATGTATTTTTGTTAATTTACTTAATAGTAAAGAAAAGAAAAAAAGGTATAATATTTATAGTATCATTTGGAGTTATACAAGGATTAGCATATCTTCCTTGGTTAGTAAACTTTGTTACACAGTTAAGTAATGTTTCTGGAGGATTTTGGATTGGATTTTCATTTCCAAAAACACCAATGGAATTGTTAAGCTCACAATTAGCTGGATATGTAAAAACATCAGATTATACAGGTTTATTGGTACCAACAGTACTTGCATTAGAGTTATATGCATATATGATTTATAAAACATATAAATATGCAAAGGCAAAGGAAAATCTTAATGCATTTAAATGGTCTGTAATAGTGTATTTTGCAGTAATACTTGCAGCAATAATAATTACAGCATTAATGAAAACATCAATATTGTATTATAGATATTTATTTGTAATAACTGGTTTATACATATTTGCAGTAAGTTTTGTTTTAGGAAAAGAACAGAACAAGATAGAAATAATTTCAATACTTTCAGTAATTGCAATATTAGGAGTATACAATAATATAATTATGATGAAAGATAATTATGATTATTCAAATCAAGAACCAATAAAATATCTTAATGAAAATGTGCAAGATGGGGATACGATAGCATTTTCTAATTTAGGAGGAGGGTTTGTTGCAGCAATTCATTTTGTTGATAATCAAGTTTACTTCTATAATCCAGAAAATTGGGGAGTAGAAGAAGCGTATAAAGCGTTTGGCCCTAATTATGAAACATGTGTTACAGAAAATTTTGTTGATAATTGCTCAAATAGAGTTTGGGTTATTGATGACCCTAATGGTTCATTCTATGAGGATGTATTTGAGAGTAAAGAATATAATAAAGTTTCTGAAAAAGAGTTTTTTACAAAATATCATGACTATAGTTATAAAATAATTTTGTTAGAAAAATAAAAAAGAGTCACTTAAGTACATAATGTGCTTTTAAGTGACTTTTTAATTAAATCCTTTTTGTAGACAATAAAAAAAGTGGCTTCGTTCGAAAGCCATTTTTTTATGCAATACCGTATTTTTCTTTAAATCTAGCAGCTCTACCACCTTTAGTATCTAATCTTAAGTTACCTGTCCAATATGGATGACATTTAGAGCAAACATCTACTTTTAAATCTTTTTTTGTTGAACCAACTTCTAATACATTACCACATGCGCATGTAATTGTTGTTTGGTTATATGTTGGATGTAAACCTTCTTTCATGTAAATTCACCTCTTTCCGGATATAAGTATATTAATTATTTTTGTTATCTTCGTCTAAATTTTTATTTTTTTCTTGATTTACATATGTTGCTGAAGTTTCAAGTTCGCTTTTTAATGACATTTTATGTATGAACTTAGTCATAATATTAAATATACAAGCAACTATTAAAATAAATAAACCTATTTTTTTCCAATACTTAGCTAACATAATAATCTCCTTTAAAAATTTATACACAAACAATTATACTATATTTGTTATTAATTTGTCAATAATATTTGATATTTTGGGATAAAATAATTTAAAAGCAAGAAAGGATGATTGAATAATGAAAAAAACAATTATAATAATCGTTGCAATTGCATTAGTAATCGGAGGTGGAGTATGGTGGTGGAATGCTTCTAATAATACGAATAATATGAAGGTTAGCGAAAAAAATAATAATGAGACAAATTACCAAGCTGAAAGAAGTAGTACGAATCAAAATGTAAATATTGTAAGTAATAATACTAACAATGAAACGAATAGTAATACGAATAATGCAGGAGCAACAAACACTAATACATCAAATGCTTCTAGTACTGCAAATCCACAAAAAGAAATAGCAAATTTTACAACCAAAATTTATAGCAAAGAAGTGGAAAGACAAAATAATATATCAATAACATGTAAAAAACTATCAGAAAAAAAGGTTGAGCCAGGAGAGACTTTTTCATTTTGTAATACTGTAGGAAAGGCAACAACCGCAAAAGGGTATCAAGAAGCGGACATATATGTTGATGGAAAAAAGAAAAAAGGACTTGGTGGAGGAAATTGCCAAGTAAGCACAACATTATATAATGCTGTTTTAAAAGTACCAGGATTAGATGTTGTAGAAAGGCATCAACATAGTAATCATGTACCATATATTCAAGATGGAAAAGATGCTGCGGTTGCTTATGGTAGTTATGATTTTAAATTTAAGAATAATACAGGTAAAACCATAAAAATTGTTATGGAGAATACAGCACAAAATATAACTGCTAGAATTTATGGTTAAAAACGGTCAAAAGGTCAAAAAGGCATATTGACCGTTTTATCCGTAAATCGAAATTAAAAACAATAAAACTTTTTATAAGTAAAAAAGTATACAAAGCAGAAATGCAAGCATGCAATAATTTTCCTAATATATATGGTTTTATGGACAAATCTGTTTTGGCAATAGTGCTCCAAACCTGAAGTAAAACAGATAAACCACCAAGACCCAGAAGAAAAGATGCCAAAATAATATTATAGGATAGGTGTTTTTCTGGAATATTGCAAATAACATTAAGTCCATTTGTTAATTCTAAAATGCCAGAGATTAGACCTGTTACAAATTTATCTGGAATATGTAGAAAATTAAATATAGGATTTAATAAATTAGTTAATACATTTAAGAGATGACTATTTTGCAAAATAGAAATTATAACAGAAAATAGAACTACAAATCCACCAATTAATAAAATAGTATTAATAGAATTACTAATACTGTTTCCAATTATTCCGCCTAAATTTGATAGAGAAATATTATCATCAGATGTTTTATAAGAAGTATTGATTGGTGATTGTTTTATATTGTACCTCCAAAATCTAAAAATAATTCCTACAGTAATAGATGCTAGCAAATGACTAATTAATAATAAAACACCAATTGTAGAATTACCAAACATTGAAATGCCTACAGTTCCTAAAATAAATAAAGGACCAGAGTTATTAGTAAAACTTAAAAGACGTTCACATTCTTCTTTTGAACAAATATTATTTAATCGAAAATTTGCAGCGATTTTTGCGCCAGTAGGATATCCACTAATTATTCCCATGATAAGAGCAAAACTTCCTTCGCCTTTAATATTGAAGATTGGTTTCATAAATCTATTTAAAATTTTCCCTAAATAATACGTGAAATTTGTATGGCTAAGTAATTCTGTAGCAACAAAGAATGGAAATAATGTAGGGACTATAGAATTTGCCCACAATAACAAGCCATTTTTTGTTGCATATAGATTAGTATTAGAAAATATTACTAGACATATAGTAAATAAAATTAGAATAAAAGGTAATATAAGTTGTTTTAATTTCAATATATAAAAATGATTTTTTCTCATACTTCACCTCAATTAAATATATGTTTTACAAGCTATAAATAGTATATAAAAATTTTAAAAAAAAAATACAAAAAAATGTTCGAAAAACTATTGACAAAATTCAAAATAAGATATAGAATATAAGCAATAAAAGCGAACAGTAATTCGGTAGTGAAAAGGAGAAAAAAAGATGAGTATATTTGGAAGAAAAGATAGTGTGATAACATATACAGTTAATAAGGCAGTAAATACAAATATGTATATAACAGTTCAAAATGGAGAAGTAGTGGTAAATGCACCATGGTATTTTACATCAAATAAAATTCAACAAATAGTACAAGAAAAGAAAAATTGGATATTAAGCAAAATGCAAGAATACGAAGAGCCTCTTTCAAATATACAATCAGTAAAAATATTCGGAAAAAATTACGATATACAAGTTAATTATGAAAAAATAAAAAATCCAGAATTGAATTTGAAAGAAAATTATAAAATTCAAATTGTATTACCAATAAAATATAAGAAGATAGGTAATGAACAAGTATTGAAAATGTCAATTGAAAAAATGTATGAACAAATTGCAGAAAACGAAATAGAAGATATAATGGAGAAAACAAGAAAAATGTTAGGGTTTGCTCCAGAAGATTATGCAATAAAAATAATGAATGGTAAAATTGCTAAATGTGAGGATGGTAAAATTACTATAAGCCCAGAATTAATGCAATATAAAAGAGAAACAATCGAATATGTTGTAGCGCATGAATTTTGCCACTTAAAATATAAATCACATGGAAAAAGATTTTATCAAATAATTGAAAAATATATTCCTGATTATAATAAATATGAAAAAGAAATTTCAGAGTATGAGTACTAAAATAAACTTTACAATAGCTTAACCTAACTAATATTTATAAATTCATAAAAATTTGCAGCATTTTGTTGCAAATTTTTATTCTATGTGATAAGATAAATTGCAGTAATAATATTGGGGCATCGCCAAGCGGTAAGGCATCGGACTCTGACTCCGACATTCCTGTGTTCGAATCACAGTGCCCCAGCCAAATTTTCAAAAATATTTTAATTTTTAATTCTTGATAGTTTTATCTATAAATTTAAATAACAAATAAAAATTTCAATAAAAAATAAGAAATAATTGATTTGATGAATAATGTGAAATTTAAAAAATAAATAAGTTTATATTGGGGAATAGGACAGGAAATATATAACCAACAACAAGAAAAAGGTTGGGGAAAATCAATTGTTGAAGTAGTATCAAAAGAACTGAAAAAAAGAATTTCCTGATGTTCATGGTTTTTCTTCAAGGAATTTATGGAGAATGCGTAATTTATATGTAGAATACAAGGATAACAAAATTCTGCCACAATTAGTGGCAGAAATAAGCTGGAGTAAGAATGTGGCTATAATGGAGAAATGCAAAGACCAAGAAGGGTTAAAATATTAATAAATAAAGGAGAGCTTATATGCAATCAGAAACAAATAGAATAGAAAACAAAGAGCAACTAAATGAAGATTTTGAACAAGAAGTTATTGCATTTCTTAATTACAAAGAAGGTGGAATAATTTATGTTGGAATAAATAAAAACGGACAAGTTGTTGGAGTTGAAAATACTGACTTAACACAATTACAAATAAAAGACAGAATAAAAAATAATATACAACCTTCAGCTTTAGGATTATTTGATGTAACTGTGGAAACAATAGAAAATAAAGAAGTAATAAAAGTTATAATATCAAGTGGAACGGAAAAACCATATTATTTACGAAAAAAAGGAAGAACACCAGAAGGATGTTATATTAGAATTGGTAGTAGTAAAGAAAGAATGACCGAGAGAATGATTGAAGAAATGTTTTCCAGACGAATAAAAAATTCTTTAAAAGAAATAGAGTCTCCTAGACAAGATTTAACATTCAGACAGTTGAAAATTCATTATGAAGGGAATGGAATGATTCTTAATGACAATTTTGCTAGAAATCTAAATTTATTAACTGATGAAGGAAAATATAATTATAATGCTTATTTACTTGCTGATGAAAATGATATATCAATAAAACTTGTTAAATATTTAGGAACAAGTAAAATGGAATTAATAGAAAATCAAGAATATGGGTATTGTTGTTTAATAACTGCTACCCAAAGAATTTTAGATAGGCTTACAGCTGAAAATACTGTTTATGCAAAGATTGAATATAATGGTAGAAAAGAAGTAGAAATGATAGATAGTAAAGCGTTAAAAGAAGCTGTTATAAATGCAATGGTACATAGTGATTATACTTTAAGCACAACACCAATAATTGAACTTTATTCTGATAGAATTGAAATTACATCAGGAGGAGGACTACCACAAGGCTTATCACAAGAAGAGTTTTTAGAAGGTGTTACAGCTCCAAGAAATAAAGAACTTATTAGAGTGTTTAAAGATGTGGATTTAATTGAAAATATAGGTTCTGGAGTATTAAGAATATTAGATGTTTATGATAAAAGTTGTTTTAAATTTATGGAACACTTTTTAAGAGTTTCTTTTAAATACAAAGAGAATCCTTTTAAATATGATGATACTGCCAAAACAAAAAGCAGTAAGTTAGGCAGTAAGAAAAGCAGTAAGTTAGCAGTAAGTGAACAACAAATATTAGAACTATGTAAAACAGAAAAATCATTAAAAGAAATTACAGAACATTTTGGTTACAAAGATGTATATAAATTTAAAAATAATTATATAAATAAGTTATTAGAAGAAAATAAATTAAAAATGACGATTCCAGATAAACCAAAAAGTAGAAATCAAAAATATATTATTAGATAAAAGAATTGTAAGAATAAAAGGAGTATAAAAGTATGGATTTAAATAAAGAAATTGAAGAAATCAAAAATAGAAATAAAAGTGTGGAATTAGATAAAAAGTGGGAAACCAGTTGGACTAGAAAAATATGGGAGAAAAAATATGATAGATGAAGATAGATTAAAACATTCGTTAGTAGTAGCAAGGAAAATGGTCGAAATTGGAAAAATATATAATATGAGTGAAAAACAATTACAAGAACTTTTTATATTAGGAATTAACCATGATATAGGATATGAATTTGGCGATAATTCTAATCATAATGAAATTGGAGGTGATATTTTAAAAGAAAATGGTTATAAACATTGGAAAGAGGTTTACTATCACGGAAAAGTAAACATAAGCTTTAATTCTCAATATTTAGATATTTTAAATATGGCAGATATGCAAATTGATAAATATGGAGAAGATGTTGGTTATATAGAAAGACTGGAAGATATAAAAAAAAGATATGGGGAATATTCAGATACTTATAAAAATGCTGAAGCATTAATAATGAAGTTAAGGAGTGGTAATTAATTATGGAAGAATATTTAGAATTTGCAAAGGATGTTGCATATCAGGCAGGCAAAATAATGATTAAATATTTTAATCAAAATAACGGTGCCAGTTATAAAGGAGATAAAACAATTGTAACTATTGCTGATACAGAAATAAATTCGTATTTAATTAAAAAGGTAAAAGAAAAATATCCGACTCATGCAGTAGATGGAGAAGAAGAACAAGATGGAAAAAGCAATTTTGTATGGGTATGTGATCCAGTAGATGGAACTGCTATGTATGCTAGACATATACCTGTAGCAGTATTTTCACTGGCATTAGTCATTGATGGGAATCCAAGTGTTGGAGTAGTTTATGATCCTTTCACAGATAGTCTATATTCTGCTATAAAAGGAAGAGGGGCATATAAAAATAATAAAAAAATATCGGTAAATGATTATAACTTGGATGATATTAGAACAGTTTGCCATTGTGATATGTGGTCAAAAGCAAAATATAATGTTTGCAAAGTATTTGAAGAATTAAGAAAGAAAACTAGATTAAATGATATAGGAAGTGTTACAAGAGCAAGCTGTTGTGTGGCTACAGGAGATTATAGTTTGACAATTTTTACTGGAACAGAGCATAAACATTGTGATATTGCTGCTGTCAAACTTATTGTTGAAGAAGCAGGAGGAAAGGTAACTGATTTATTTGGAAATGATCAAAGATATGATAGAAGTATAAAAGGTGCAGTGATAAGTAATGGAATAGTACACGATGAAGTTATAGAAATAATAAAAAAATATATTATTGAGGAGTAGATATGGACAAATATATAATTGTAACTACATTTTGTGATAAAAAAGAAATTGCTAATAAGATAATAGATGTTTTATTAGAAAGAAAGCTTGTGGCTGGAAGTCAATTATCTAAAGTTCACTCAAAATATTGGTGGAATAATAAATTAGAAGAATGTGATGAATATAAATTAGAATTCAGAACAAGAGAGGAATTATTTACTAGAATAAAAAATGAGATAATGAAAATACATGATTATGAAATCGCAGAAATTTCTTATTGCAATATTGAGGATGCCAATAGAGAGTTTTTTAATTGGTTAGAAAATGAAATAAGATAAATTTAATTCAATTTTTATTCTTTGGTGATAGTTTCAGAAATTATCAAAAATGTAGATTAAAGAGGAGAAAAATTCTCCTCATTTTATTATTTTTCTAATTCCCAATCTTTTTCTTTTTCTAACTTTTTAATTTGCTTTTTATAATTCCAGTCTAAATCAAATTCTTTTTCCTTATATTCGGATTTAATATTTTCAATTTGGCTATGCAATTATTTATTATCTGCAAGTAAAATCTCTCTTTCTTTTTGATATTTTACAGCCTCATCAACAACTTTAGATTGTCTTGATAATTCTTTATTCAATGATAAATTATCCTTATATAATTCTTTAATTAAATCATCTTTAGGTTTTATGATTTCTTTTAGTATCTTCTCATCTCTTTTTATTGAAAATTTACTAATTTCATTTATATCTGGAACTTCAGGCAATTCTAGTTTTATTTCATTTAAAAATTTCTTGGTATTTTCGTAATTTGTAATCTTTTTATATCCTTCAACAGTATAATGTTTTCTTCCTGTATCTTCAACAAACATTCCTCTTTCTAAATCAAAACCTTTTGATTTTACATGATTAAAATAGGCATCTTGTAATTTTCTGTAACTATCTCGACCTTTCCAAAAATCTCTTGCACAAATTTTATCAATATCATTGCCTTCTTTATCTTTTGTGTGAACAACAGGAACAAACATTAAGTGCATGTGTGGTGCTCCTTCGTCTAAATGTACTACTGCTGATATTATATTTTTTTCTCCAATTTTATCAAAAAAGGTTTGGTCTGATGTGAACACCATTTGACACATTTTAAACAAAAAAACTACCTGTAGCTTTTAAACTACAAGTAGTCCAAGTTTATTCTATTCAATTAGCCCTCACAATCGATTTTATGCCATTTTATTGTGAAGATAGAGTAATTTTATAATAAAATTTTTTATAAAAAATTTTCAAAATCTATTTATCAATAGTGATTATCTGTTATAATAGTTCATAAATAACATCTAACCAATATCTAACAAAAACATTTGCAGATTTATTTATAAGAATAAATAATATAATGGAAGTATAGTGTATAGTCAAAAAAATAATAATGGACTAAAATATAAGAATGCTTATGATGCTTTAATCGATATTAGAAATAAGCAGTTAAAAAAATCAGAAAATTAGAAAATGGAGAAGTTATTAAGGATAATATTGTAAAAAGGAAGTCTTGTATTAAACTTCCTTTTATATTTTTATAAATAAATTAGCTTAATTAAGAACAACCCCAGAAGTTATAATATCGTGTTTCTTATTTTCTGCTATTTCAATTCCCTGGTATCCTGCAAATCTAGAAATATTTTTTTGTGCAATACCAGTTTGTGTTGCAACTGTATCAACAGATGGAAAGCCATTTTCTGCTACATAAGATTTAAAAGTAGATAATTCTAAAGAATCTTTGCTTGCGCATTTTGGGCAAACATCTCCAGGATTAGTATGAAAAGCACCACAACGGCTACATTTATTTAGTTCCATTAAAATCACAATCCTTCCTATAACAATTTAATAGAATTCTATCACAAAATGTAGAAAATAGGAAGAGATTTTAAAATAAAAAAAAATAAAAAAATTTTGTAAAATACTTGACAAAAATCAAATAATACATTATAATTTATAACTGTCAGGGAAATGCAGGTGTAGTTCAATGGTAGAACCTCAGCCTTCCAAGCTGATGACGTGGGTTCGATTCCCACTACCTGCTCC
>CAKPLQ010000046.1 GCA_934167685.1 uncultured Clostridia bacterium
ACTGGTGTTTCTGTTGGTGCTGTTGATGATGAACCTGATGTCTTTGGTGCATCTTCTATTCCTGTCTCATATTTTCCTACATAAAATCCTCCATTTTGATATACACTTTTTAACATTTTTTGTTTTAACGCTGTATATTGTTCACTTGTTAATCCTGTTGCTGCATCTTTTGAATATTCATCTTTATAAATCGTTCCATTTCTATAAGCATTTGTATATGTGTGTAAATCTGTTTCTATTGCTGTATATTCATTTTCTGTAAAATCTTTTATAGCTAATCCAGCTGTTGGGTAAACCTCTTCTATCATTGGTACTTCTACCCATACATATTGGTTTCCTGTACTGTCTTGGATTGTTAATCCATTTTCTAATGTCGTTCCATCTATTTTTGTAAATCCTGTTGGTAAATATGGGTTTGTTGTTTTTGGCTTTTTACTTGTTACTGTTGTTGAACCTGCATTTGCCTCTTCTCCTGGTTGTTTTGGCTCTGCTGTTATGCTTACTCCTATATTTGTGCTTAAATCCTCTTTTGTTTCATCTATTGGCGTTTTCAACAATTCCACCGTTACTGTTAATTCTGTTGTTGCTCCTGCTTTTAATGTTGTGTCTTCTATTTTGCATCTTACTTCAAAATAATCTTCATTTGAACTTGTTGCTTTTGCTGTTAAATCTGCTGACAAATCTTGACTTGAATTTTGCACTGTAAATGTTGCTGTGGCTGTATCTCCTTTGGCTGTCAATCCCTCTACATTCATTGTTCCTTCTGTTCTTTTACTTGTATCTATTGTTGCTGTCGTTGTTCCTTTTCCTCCTGTTGTTGGCTCTCCTACAAATTGCACTACAAAATTTGTTTGATTTGCTTGTGATTTTGACGTTCCATTTATTTTTAATGTTACATTTGTTATTGCCGCATATGCTATTGCTACTAATATTACTGCTAATAGCAACACTCCTCCTACTATCCTGTTGGTATTTCTCATTTTTAAATTTTCCTCCTCTTTCTTTTGTTTTTAACAGTCAAGTAGAGTATTTGGACTGTTAAACTTTATATTCTACCTTTACTATATCATTTCTAGTTTTTACAGTCAATATTTTTTCAATTTATTTTATTGTTTTGTGTGTAAAATTTATCATATATTTTTCAATGAAATCATCTTGTCATCAAACTTACTAATCATTTTAGCACAATTAACTAATTCCTTAGAAGTCTTTTTGTTAACTTCTTGTTCTGTTTTATATTTTACTTTATGTTCAAAACTTGCCCAGAAATCCATTGCAAGAGTTCTAATTTGAATTTCACATTTAACATATATAGTCTTTTGAGACAGTTTAACAGGAACTTCTACAATCATATGATAGCTTGAATATCCACTTGGTTTAGGATTTGTAACATAATCTTTTTCTTTTAATACATGCACATCAGGAATTTGCTTAACTAAATCTTTAATAAAAAATATGTCATCTTTTAAAGTGCACACTATTCTCATTCCAGCTATATCATTAACTTTTTCGATTAAGTTCAAATATGTTTTCTTGTATTTTTTCTTTTCCATTTTTTTTACGATGCTTTTAGGTTCTTTTATTCTTGTATCTATGTGGTCTATTAAATCATAATTATACATTACTTTAAACTCATCTTTAATTATATTCATTTGTAATTCCAACTGTTTTAAAGCCGAATTGTAAAAAAACATGAGCTTGTCAAATGGTTCTTCTTTAACGTCTAATTTTTCCTCCTTATTTTCTAAGAAATTTTCAATTATTGTTATTTCATTTTCTCTCATACCCCAAACTCCTTCCATAATTTGCTTGGTAATTTTATAACGCTAGTTTATATGTTTTTTGTTATGAAAGTATTCCTGATTTGTGTTTTTTGTGTGAATTGTTGAAATTGTATTTTTTTATTGATATAATTCAATCAAACTTTAAATTAAGGAGGAATTAATATGTCTACACCACATAATGAAGCTAATCTAGGCGATATTGCAAAAACAGTTATAATGCCAGGCGACCCACTTCGTGCAAAATATATTGCAGAAAATTTTATGACAGATACAAAATTAGTGAATTCAGTTAGGGGTATGTATGCTTATACAGGAAAGTATAACGGAAAGAAAATTACTGTAATGGCTTCTGGTATGGGAATGCCAAGTATGGGAATTTATTCATATGAATTATATAAATTTTATGATGTTGAAAATATTATTCGTATAGGTTCTTGTGGTTCTTATAAACCTGAATTAAAATTATTTGATATAGTTCTTGCAGAAAATACTTTTTCTGAGGGAAATTTTGCTTTAACTTTAAATAATGATGATTGCCACATAGTAAGTAGTAATGATGAACTAAACTCTGTTATAATTGATTCTGCTAATAAATTAGGTATAAATATTTTGAAAGGTAATACCGTTTGTACTGATTGTTTTGATGTCTATATGACAGATGTAAATAAATTTTTGGCTAGAATTCCTGAGGACTTTAACCCTGTTAGTGCTGAAATGGAAGCTTTTGCACTATTCTATGTAGCCAAGGTTTTGAATAAAAAAGCTGCTTGCCTTATGAGTGTCGTTGACTCTAAGTACATTAAAGATGTTGCAACACCAGAAGAAAGGCAAACTGGGCTTAATAATATGATTAAAGTGGCTTTAGAAAGTAGTATTATATTATAATCTTTCAAAAAGAGGAATGTTTTTTATAGCCATTCCTCTTTTTGCTTTACATTTTATCTGGCATCTCAATTCCAAGTAATTCTGCACCTGTTTTCAATATTCTTCCAACAGAATAAGTCAAATATACACGAGCATCTTGAAGTGTCTTATCATCATTTATAATTTTATTTTCATTATAGAAATTACTATAAGCTTTAGCAACATCAATTAAATATCTTGATAAAATTGATGGTTCGTTTTTATCTGTAACTTGTACTAAAACATCTTGAAATCCATAAATCAATTTTGCCAATCTAATTGAATATTCATCTTGTAACAATTCTGTATTAACTGCTGAAATTTCAGGAACTCCTCCAGCTTTTTCAATAACACTTTTTGTACGTACATAAGTATATTGAATATATGGCCCTGTTTCTCCTTGGAAATTCAAAATTGTATCCCAATCAAATATTTCATCTTTTACTCTGCTATTTGCTAAATCATTAAATATTACTGCACCCACTCCAACTTTTTTAGCTACTTCATCTTTGTTTTCAAGCTCCGGATTTTTTTGTTCTATTATATCTTTAGCTCTTGAAATAGACTCATTTAATAAGTCACTTAGTTTTACACTTGTTCCTTCTCTTGTTGACATTTTTCCTGTTGGTAATAATACCATTCCAAAGGCAACATGTTCTAATCCATTGGTATATTTTTCATCTAAACCAAGTAATTTAGCAACTTCAAATACTTGTTTAAAATGTAGTACTTGTTCATATGATGTTACATATAATGCTTTATCAAAATCATATGTACGAGCTCTATACATAATCGCAGCTAAATCTCTTGTCGCATATGTTGAAGAACCATTACTTTTTTCTATAATACAAGGTGTAGTTATTCCTTTATCTTCTAAGTCTACAATTCTTGCGCCTTCTGATTCAATTAATTTTCCGCTCTTCTCTAAAATATCTATAATCTCAGCCATCTTGTCTGAATAAAAAGCCTCTCCATTCCAAGAATCAAATTGGCTCCCCAATATATCATACACTTTTTGGAATTCTTTTAAACTTAGCTCTCTGAATTTTTGCCAAATTTCTACACAATATTTATCCCCATCTTCAAGTTTCTTAAAGTTATTTCTGCAATTTTCTAAAACTTGCTCATCTTCTTTACAAGCTTGATTTATTCTTATATAAATTTTAGTTAATTCATCTATTGGATTTTCTTCAATATTATATTCGTTGCCCCATAATTTATATCCTTCAATTAGTTTTCCAAATTGTGTTCCATAATCTCCTAGATGATTTATTCCTATTACATTATATCCTAAATATTTATAAATTTTATATAAAGCTGCACCTATTACAGTTGAACGCAAGTGTCCTATATGAAATGGTTTTGCTATATTAGGTGCTGAATAATCTATCACTATATTTTTGCCATCTCCAATTGTTGATTTTCCATATTCTTTATTTTCAGACATTTCGTTTAATACTTCTTTTACTAATATTTCTTTGTTTATAAAAAAGTTTAAGTATCCGCCTACTACTTCAATTTTGGTTATTTGATTTTCATCTACTTTGATATTTTCTTTAATATCATTTGCAATCATTGGTGGTGCTTTGTGTAAATCTTTTGCCAATCTAAAGCAAGGAAATGCATAATCTCCATTCTCTGACCCCTTTGGCTTTTCTATTGATTTTTTTATTTCTATTTCATCAATATTTACTACTTCTGATATTGCTTTTGCTATTATGCTTTTAAAATCTATCATTGCTCCCTCTCCTTTTATATTTTTGAAACTTCAACTCCGTCTTTGGTATCTTTAACTCTATATCCCTTTTCAGTAATTAAATCTCTTATTCTATCAGACTCTGCCCAATTCTTATCTTGTCTTGCAATCTTACGTTGTTCAACTAAATCTAAAATCTCTTCTGGGATTTCTTCTTTTCTTTTTTCTGTAATTTTCAATCCCAAAACAGTATCGAACATCTCTAATAATTTAGCTATTTTAGGTGATTTGTCTTGATATTTTACAGCTTCCCATACAGCACTCATTGCAAGAGGCATATTTAAGTCATCATTTATAGCTTGATGGAATTTGTTTTCAATTTCTGCTATAACTTCGTCAGGCACATCAGCATTTCCTGTTAAATGTTTTTGATATCCATCACGCAATCTTGTTAGTGCTGTGCTTGCAGCTTCTATGCCTTCCCATGTAAAATTCAATTTTCCCTTATAATGACAAGAAAAATTAAATAATCTATATACTAGTGGGTCATATCCTCTTTTTACAATATCATCTAACAAATAAACATTTCCTAAGCTCTTTGACATTTTTCCACCATTTATTAATAGATATTCTCCATGCATCCAATAATGTGCTGGTATTTTACCACAAGCACCTTTATTTTGTGCAATTTCATTTTCATGATGTGTTGGTATTAAGTCAATTCCACCTGTATGTATATCAAATTCTTCTCCTAAATATTTTGTACTCATTGCAGAACATTCTATATGCCATCCTGGATAACTTGGTCCCCATGGGCTATCCCACTTCATCAAATGGTTTTCTGGTGCTTTTATCCAAAGTGCAAAATCATATGGATTTTTCTTTTCGGGGTCGACTTCTACTCTTGCCCCTGATTTTTGTTCGTCTAATTTAATTCCTGATAATATTCCATATTCATCTAATTTTGAAACATCAAAATAAATTGCTGTTGATGTTTCATATGCATATCCTCTTTCCATTATTTTTTGTACCATTTCAAGCATTTCTTTTATATGGTCTGTAGCTTTACATATAACTTCTGGAGTTTCTACATTTAATCTTTCTAGGTCCCTAAAAAATAATTTTGTATAATGTTCTGCTATTTCCATTGGAGTTTTATGCTCTTCTCTAGCTGATTTTAGCATTTTGTCTTCACCTTCATCTCCATC
Organism: uncultured Clostridia bacterium; assembly: GCA_934167685.1. Taxonomy (GTDB): domain Bacteria; phylum Bacillota; class Clostridia; order TANB77; family CAG-508; genus CAG-269. The sequence continues at coordinate 5,592 of CAKPLQ010000046.1, forward strand.
AGAAACAAGGTGCCCAACATCTGTTATATTCATTACTTGTTTTACTTCATATCCATTATATTCTAGTACACGCCTTAATGTATCTTGAAATAAATTGGTCCTCATATTTCCTATTGTTGCATCTTTGTATACCGTTGGGCCACAAGAATACATTTTTACTTTTTGAGGTTCAATTGTTTTAAACAATTCTTTCTTTTTTGTCAATGTATTGTAAAAGTATATATCCATTATTATGCCTCCTTAATTTATAGTAAACACAGGAAATTTAAAAATTCCTGTGTTTACTGATTATTGTTTGTGCTCTCTCCATTAGTTGTATTTCCTTTGTTGTCGTTTCCTTTATTTTCTTCTGAACTTCCTCCTGTACTGGGCTTTTGAGTATCATTAGGTTTTGAATCATCAGAGCCCGAGCTAGTATTTGAACTTCCACTATTAGGTTTCTCTGTAGTATTCGTTTCTGGCTTTTCTACTTTGGTAGTTTTATTCTCCGCAGGTTTCTCAGTTTCAGCAGGTTTAGTATGGATAGTACAATGTTCTGTTGGTGCACTTCCCATAACTGAATTTATTCCTGGTGTTGTCCATAAGCCTAATCTCTCTTTTTCTACAACATAATTTGCAGACCTTCTTTCTTGCGATGGACAATATTCATTTGCTAATTTTCCTGATTCTTTACAAATTGTATATTGGCTCTTATGAGCATCACAATCTTCTGGTAAATGTCCTTCTACAAATATTTCATCATATGTATTTGAACATTTATTAGTTGCTAATCTACCACTTGTTCTACATATTGTTGCATGCACAATCTTGTCTGGAACTTCAAATGTTGAATCTGCTAAGCCTTTGTGTATTTCTGACATTATTCCAGAAAATAATTGTCCAGCTGGGTTTGTTCCGGGGAAGCTAATTCTTTGGGGGTCATCAAATCCATACCAAGCAGCACAAGCATAATAATTAGTAAATCCACATAACCATCTATCTTTTGAAGAGTTTGTTGTTCCTGTTTTTGCAGCTACATCTATACCTTTTATTGCACAATATTTAGCTGTTCCTGCATAACCATCAGCTCCATTTATTACTGATTGCATTAGGTTTTTAATTATATAAGCTGTTTCTGCTGAGCATACTTTTTCTGTTTTTTGTTTTGGTTCCAAAACAACTTTTCCATCAGAATCTTCTACTTTAGTATAGAATGTTGGTTGTATGTAATTTCCATCATTTGCAACTGACGCATATGCAGCTGCCATCTCTAATGGGCTTACACCATATGTCATTCCTCCTATTGCTAATGACAAGTTTTCATCATTATTCTTTGGATTCTCGCTTGCATGCACTAATGAAGAAATTCCCATTTTTTCTAAATATTCAATTGATTTTTGTGGTGTTAGCTCTGCCATAACTTTAAGAAATGGTATATTTTGAGATGTAGTTACAGCTGTTCTTATTGTTCTTAAACCTGTAAATCCGTTATAGTTTTCTGGTTCATAATCTTTTCCAAATGTTGTTCTTAAATCTGCATAAATCGTTGCAGGTGTTACAATTCCTTCTTCTACTCCTGGCAATATATCTGCTAGCGGTTTTATAGATGAACCTGTTTGTCTCTTAGAATTTATTCTATTCAATCCTCTTGAGGTTGTTTTTTCTCTTAATTGTCCTATAGCTCCAACTACTTTTCCTGTTGATGGTTCAATAACTACAGCAGCACCTTCTGCTAAAGTTGAATTTCCATTTTCATCTTTTATTACTTTTCCATTTTTATCTTTTAACTCTAATTTATATTTTCCCTTTTTAGCTTCTTCTTCCATCACACTTTGTATTGATGATACTTGTGTAGAATATATTTTTAAGCCACTGGTTTGTAAATAGGTTTCTGCAGCATCTTTAGATATTTGCTTTTCATCCATTATTTGTTGAATTAACTGAGAAATTAGTGCATCTGTATGGGATGAATATACATTCCCTTTAACTCCATTTTCGAAATTAAATCCTGCCTCTACTTCTGCAACTGCATTATCATATTCTTCTTGTGTTATATAATCAAATTTTTTCATTTGTGATAATACTGTTTTGGTCCTTTTGGCAATTTTTTCTTTTACATCATTTCCAGAATAAGGGTTATATGCATTAGGTGAGTGATTTATACCTGCTAAAAATGCACACTGTGCTATACTTAAGTCTTTTGCTGTTTTGTTGAAATAGTATTCTGAACCAATTTCAACTCCATGTTTCTCACTTCCACCATTTCCTATGTATATTAAATTCAAGTACAATTCTATTATTTGGTCTTTTGACATTATTTTTTCTATTTGATATGCCTTAGACCATTCTTTTAATTTTCTTATCACACCAGCAGCACCACTAGAAGCTTTTTCTTGTGTTACATTTTTTACAACTTGCTGTGTTATTGTACTTCCACCACCAGCTGTTGATTTTCCACCATGTGTTACAAACGAAAGTACTGCAGCACCAGTTCTTTTTATATCAACTCCGTGATGTTGTTCAAACCTTTCATCTTCTATTGCTATATACGCTTTAGGCAAATATGGAGACATTTCTTCTAGCGTAATAATCTTTCGGCTTTCATCACCATTTAACTCGGCTAATACATTTTCTTCTGTATCATAAATAGTAGAGTTTTCTTTCATTATTAAGTCTGACATATCTATCGAAAAATCGTCTTTTCCAAGTCCAAAAATTAGACCAATTCCAACACCAGAACCAACAACAAGTACTATTACTAATATTATCAATAATATCTTTAGTGCTAGTGCTAATTTAGGATTTTTATATTTTAGTTTCATTTTTGTGTCTTTTTTATTTGCTTTCGCATTTTGGTTTACATTCTTTTTTCTTTTTTTACCCATTATTACATATTCCTTTCTCAAGGCTTTTCCCCTTAAATAATCTGACCATATTATAATACAATTCCTAAAAAAAGAAAAGCTTTTTAAGAAAATCTTTCGATTTTTCCATTTTCCCCATAAATGCTCTTTATTGTGACTTTGTTTTTCATTATTTTCTTTCTAATATTTTTGAATGTATCTCTTATATATAGCGTAGCTTCAAATAAGTCTTTTTTTCTAAAATTATTCATATTTTCTCTCCAAATATTTTCTTCTCTTCCTACTTCTATTTCATAATCATTTATATTTATTCCGCAAAATCTTTTTGAATTTATTTTCATATTTCCTTCAACATTTATAATTATAGCTTTTTCATTTATTCTATATTTATTTAATACTTGCCTATTAAAATCTAAATTTAATATTATTGCTGGTTTTAACAAGCTTTTTTTAGTATTGTTGGCCACTACTATTAAAATCCCATTATTATCATATAAATCTTTTTCAATCTTTCTTAATTTTTCAATATGATTTGTCACTACTGTTAACCTTTTATATTGCTTTGCTAATATTTGTATTGTTTCTATTGTTAAATCTGTTATTTCATTCGCTGTTATAGCAATTTCTGTTTCTTCTTTTTTTATGTCTTTATATGCTATTATATAGTCTATAATTTCAAACGTTAAATACTTTTCTAACCATCTTCCATTAAATATTTTTATATTATTTGCATTTAATGCATTTATGAAATTGTTATCTTCTATTATTGCTTTGCTTAATACCACACTTTCTATATCATTTTTGATTAGCTTTTTTATGACTTTCATTACATTCTTGTCTTTATTTAAGTCCGCATAAATCTTGACATTGTCTTGCTCTATCTTTATTTTTTGTAATGAAAATTTGGGCTTATCCATTTTTTCTAAATAATATGTTTTCATTTGCTCACCTCATTTAATGAGTATGTGAAAAAAGCATGAAATATTACTTCATGCTTTATTTTTTATCAATATATTTTATTGTGTTCCACATTTGCAATTTTCTAGTCCTATAATAAGTGATAATAATGTTGTTTTTCCACTTCCACTTTTTCCTTTAATTGCATACATTTTACCCTCTTCAAAATCATAGTTTATATTTTTAAATACCTCATAATCTAGAGCCTAGTGGCAAAGGTAATACTTTTTTATACCTTACTGTCGCAACCAACTAATTTAAATTAATCGTAGGTTGCTCCATTCGCATTCGCTTCGCTCATTTG
>CAKPLQ010000047.1 GCA_934167685.1 uncultured Clostridia bacterium
CTATTTTATATTTTACTGGTCTTCCTGTTGTTTTTTCAAATGCTTTTACCATATCTAAAACACTATATCCTATTCCTGTTCCTAAATTATATATGTATATTCCTGTTTTTTCTTTTTCTAATTTTTCTAGAGCTTTTATATGACCTTTAGCTAAATCTACTACATGTATGTAATCTCTTACTCCGGTTCCATCTTGTGTATTATAATCGTCTCCAAATACTGATAATTGTTCTAATTGTCCAGATGCTACTCTTACTACATATGGCATTAAATTATTTGGAATCCCTTGTGGTTCTTCTCCTATTAATCCACTTTCATGTGCTCCTACTGGATTGAAATATCTTAATATTGCAATATCCCATGTATTGTCTGATTTATATAAGTCTTGTAATATTTGCTCTATAAATAATTTTGTTGTTCCATATGGATTTGTCGTTCCACCTATTTTACATTCTTCTGTTAAAGGAATTTTTTCTGGTTCTCCATATACTGTTGCAGATGAACTAAATATAAATTTTTTTACATTATATTTTTTCATTGTCTCTAATAATACTATTGCACCTGATATATTATTTTCATAATATTCTAATGGTTTTTTCACTGATTCTCCAACTGCTTTATATCCTGCAAAGTTTAGTACTGCTTCTATATCATTTTCTTCAAATACTTTTTCTAAAGCTTTTCTATCTAAATAATCTACTTTATAAAATTTAAAATCTTTTCCTGTTATCTTTTTTATTTTGTCTAATACCTCTGGTTTGCTATTTGCAAAATTGTCTATTATTACTATTTCTCTGCCTGCATTTAGTAATTCTATCGCTGTATGACTTCCTATGTATCCAGCTCCACCTGTTACTAATATTGACATGTTTTTTCCTTCTTTCTTTTGATTTTTATTTCCCTTTTTTAGCATTTGTATTGTATCACTAAATTCTAATTATTTCAATAGAAATTAATAATATATATTTTTTAATTCTTTTTATAAAAAAAGTAGAGAATTTTCATCCCCTACATTTTATAATTAATATTTTTTATAACAAATGCTCATATCTACATTTGCTTTTCCATCTTTTACAGGAGCATTAACTCCAGGAACTGATTCTGAGCTAGTATATTGCCACATATTATATCTGTATCTGTAATCTGTTGTTTTATTAACATCTCCTGTGTACTGAGCAACCCATATATCGCAATTATTTAGCTGATTTACATCTAAATTATCATAGAACCAATTTCTATTAGCATACACAGCTGGTGTATATCCTGCATTTTTTATTGTATCACAAAAAGCTCTACATACAGCAGTTCTTGTTGCAATATCTAATTTGTCAGCTCTTCCATTGTGCTCCCCATTTGAAGTTGAGTATTCTGTGTCTATTACAATAGGATATTTTACATTAACTTTATATTTTTTTACCAAATCTAGCACATAATTTGCTTCCTCTATAGCTTCTTGCTCATTAACTGCCTGTGTAAAAAAGTATAATCCAATGTCAATTCCATTTTTAGTTGCTTCTTTTACATTTCTTTCAAACTTTTTGTCTGTTACAATCTTTCCAGTTCCATAACCTCTGTATCCTGCCCTAATTATTGCATAATCTACTCTACCAGATTTTCTAACTTCTGACCAATTTATATTTCCATTATATGCACTTACATCAATTCCATATTTTATACTCAATTCTTTAAATCTGAATTTTTGAGCATTTGACGTATTTGCTGTATGTACTTGCACATTAGTTCCATTTGCGGTTTTATTGTCTACTATGTCTAAATATAGATTTGTTGATTTAGACTTTATTTTATAATATCCACTTCCTGCAATTTCAAAACTCCATAACTGTTTATCTGCTCCATCATACTCAGTTTGCACAACATTATTTTTTTCAACAGTCAATACCTTGTCAGAGTGCCTTGCAGTTATTCTACAATATTTATCATCAATATATTCTATTTTGAATATTTGTTGATTTACACTGTCAAATGTCCATATTTGCACATTTGCTCCATCTAATGTAGAACCTGCATCTACATCTATAACCTTATTTTCATCTTGTTTAAGAGTTATATTATATGAATCTGAATCTATCATTTTTGCTTTCTCAAATTTAAACATTTGAGATTTCGTTTCATTTCCTTCATATATTTGAACATTAGTACCATTATTAGTATTTCCACTAGATACGTCCAAACATAGATATGAATTAACTGCTATAATATAGTAATAACCATTTCCGGCACTTTGTAAAATCCATTTTTGTGCATCTGTATTATTTGCTTCATATTGCCAAACATTAGTGCCATCTGCTTTTCCATTACTTTGAACATCCAACACTTTTCCAGAATTAACAGATTTAATCTCATAATAATTTTGTTTAGCATTATATGTTATCTCAAATTTTTGCTGTTGCACATTACAATTATCCCAAATATGTACGTTTGCCCCACTATCATAAGAACCATCTGAAACATCTACACATTTATTATTATTTAATGCTGATTTTATTTTGTATACACCATTTTCCAATACTTGTCCTTCTTCTATTTCTTGATTTGCCTTTACAAATTTAAATTTTTGCGCATCTGTTCCATTTCCTTCATACATCTGTATAACAGGGTTATTTTCTACATTTCCTCCTGGAATGTCTATAAATAATCCATTACATTTTGAAATTATGTAAAAATATCCATCTCCAGCATCTTTTATTATCCATTGTTGCATTGTTGAATTTTTATCTTCAGATTTTTGTATAATCTTTGTTTCATTATGATAATCACCAGTATTTACTTCTAAAACTTTAAGTGATTTTTGCTGTTTTATTTGATAATATCCATTATTTAAATATTTAATTTCAAATGCTTGGCTTTTATTTATTACATTTAATTTATTTTCACATTTGGCTTTTGCATTATTTGACAATGAAGTATTTTCTATTTGTAACACCTTATTAGCATTTGATTTCGTCACTATATTGTATACCCCATTTTCTATTGTCTTAGTACTTTTTATAGTATCTGCCTTAACAAATTTGAATTTCTGAGCATTTGTACCATTTCCTTCGTACATTTGAATATTAGTTCCATTTGCAGTTCTTGCTCCATCAATATCTAAATTCAGATAGTTACACTTAGATATAATATTGTAATATCCATCTGCTGTTTTCTTTAATATCCATTGTTCTGTATCTCCTTTATGTGTTTGATATTGTGCTACATTTGAGCCATTGCTTTGTCCAGCATATGATACGTCTAACGATTTATTGGAGTGTACTGCTGTAATTATATATGCATCAGCCTCTTTATTATATATTACATCAAATTTTTGGTATTCTCTTTTTTTATTTTCCCATATATATGCATTAGCAAAATCATTTTGTTTTCCTTCTTCTATACTAATAACTTTATTTTGTGCTAGCGCAGACGTTATATAATATGTTCCATTTTCAATTTTATCTGTTTTTAACTCTTCGACTTTCGTAAAGCTAAATTTCTGAGCATCTGTTCCATTTCCTTGATATAATTGAATTTTTGTCTTTTCATCTGCATGTCCACCTGGAATATCCACATATAAGCCACTACATCCAGATATTATATAATAATATCCATCTCCTGTTTCTTTTATAATCCATTGTTGTGCCATTGTATTATTACTGCTATATTGTTGTAATTGAACTTCACTTTTTTTGCTTGCTCCTGGAACATCTAATACTTTTGATGAATGTTCAAATATTAATGTGTAATATCCATTTCCTATGTTTTTTACTTTTATCTCTTGGCTTTTATTTATTCCTTTTGATTTATTTGCTAATTGAACTTTTACTGCTTCTTCTTTTGATTTATTTGGAACTTCTATAACCATATTTTTATTTATTTTTGAAGAAATTGTATATATACCCTCTTCTAGTTGTTTATTTTCTTGTATTGCAATTCCTTTTTCTTCAAGTTGATTATCAGTTTTGTTCTCCTGTACCTCAATTTCTTTTTTTTCTTCAATTTTATTATTGAGCTGTGCATTTTCCTGTGTTGTAATTTCTTGTTCTTTTTCATCACTTTCTTCTTTTGCCATGTCACCTTCTACATTTGTAGTTGCATAGTTAATAACAGGAAAAGAAACCATAAATATCAGAACAAATAGTACTGACATACTTAAAATTTTTAATATTATTTTTTTCATACTATACTCATTCCTTTTTCTGATTTTATATTATTGTGCTTATTTACACGAAATTAGTTCTTGTAAAATATCCTCTTCAGAAAGCATTTTTTGTGAATTCGGAGATAAAAATATTATTGTATCTTCATTATTGTTCACAGTTTTAGTTGCTTGGCATGGGTCCATATCCTCGTAAAAATTATCCAAAATCTCACCAGTAACAACATCTGCCTCATAATATATTCCCGAAATTGCTACTATGTATTCTTTATCATTTTCTATCATTTCTTTTATCTCTGAATCTATATAATTAGATTTATTTTCACTTTTTATTTCTAAATAACCTTCTTTTGTAATTTCATATTCATTATTTGTTTCTTTTTTCAACATTTCTAAAAATTTCGTTCTACTATTTGGTTCAATCCAAATTCCAGATTTTTTTGGATAATAATTTTTAAAAATATTATCAATTTCCTCTATATTGATTTTTTCATTTTTTATAATCCCAGCAAATGCAATTTTGTATTGTATCCCTGGATTTATATTTAAAACTTTTGTACCATCATACTCTACTGTAACATCATATAATTTGTTTTCAGCTGTAATTCCACTTTCTTTTTTTAATTCTTCGACTGCAACTTCGTCAATTTCATTTTTTGAACTATTGGTAGTTTGGCTATCTTGTTTTTCTTCTACTTTTCTACAAGATATAGCAACTATAAATATACCCAGTATGATTAATCCAATTATTAATATTACTTTTATTTTCTTTTTCATATTTGTCCTTTCCTAATTTACTCCTTGTAGCATTGATATTGTTGCATTAATATATCTTTGTGCTATATTTTGTCTTTCAACATCAGCATTGCTATAAACAGCTCTTGGCAATTCAATTAATGCTGTCTTTGCTGTTCTTCCATTAGATGCTAAAGCAGTTCTTGCCCAACCTATTAAATAACCATCTCCATATCTCTCTAATGATTTAGTATTACTATTAGGAAACTGTATTCCATAATATCCTGCGATTTCACTATTTCCAATTAATTGTTGAAGCCAACCATGTAAGTCAACAAGCACTGTTTGTCCATTTTGTGATTTATGATTTATTAAAAATTCCCTTAAAGCCTTAGCTTCATATGCTTGATATGGTGCTGTTCCTGCATAATTTCTACTCTTTGCATTTGCATTAAATCCAGAACTTTTCCAACTTCTATTCATATCAATTCCTTTATTCTGTGGTGCTTCACTATATAATGTAGTTCTTCCAGGTCCATTATTTGTAGTTCCATATCTTCTACCATCTGGGTTTATTTCTGGTAATATGTATATTGTCCATTTTTTTGACAACTCATAGTCATCCGCATGATTTCTTTTCAAGTCATTATAAAAATCATTTGCTATTTTTACTAGAGCCTCTCCATCATGATTCCAATTATCCTCAAATCCATGAACTGTAAATATTGCAAAAAATACATTAGGTCCATCACCATAACGGTAATATTCTAACTTAGAGCCTCTTGAATCTCCTGCTTTTAGTAATCCACTTTCTCCATATACTCCTTTTTCATATGTAATGCTTTTTCTAACTCTGAATTTTTGAGCATTTGATGTATTTTTTTCATGTACTTGAATATTAGTACCATTATTAGTTTTTGCATCTGTTACATCTAAATACAAACCACTTGCTTTTGATTTTAATCTATAATATCCATTTTCTGCAATCTCAAATTTCCATTTTTGTTCATCACTTTCTGTATATTCTTTTTGAATAACGTTTCTTTTCTCCACAGTTAATGCTTTATTTGAATGTTTAGCAATTATTTTACAATATTCATAATCTATATTTTTTATTTCGAATATTTGTTGGTTTACTCCATCAAATTTCCAAATTTGTATATTAGTTCCATCCGCTGTAGAACCAGTTGAAACATCTAACACTTTATTTTTGTTTAACTTAGTTTCTATATTATAGGAATCTGAATCTATCATAGATACTTTTTCAAATTTAAACTTTTGAGCTTTAGTTTTATTTCCATCATATATTTGAATATTCGTACCATTATTAGTCTTTCCATCTGCTACATCTAAATATAAATATGAATTAACTGCCACTATATAATAAAATCCATCTCCAGCACTTTGCAAAATCCATTTTTGTGCTTCTGTGTTATTCTCTTCGTATTGCCAAACATTAGCTCCGTTTTCTTTACCATTACTTTGAACATCTAATACTTTTCCAGAATTTACAGATTTTATTTGATAATTTCCTTCTTTTTTATTATATGTTAGCTGAAATTTTTGTTGTTGCACATTATCATTAGTCCATATTTGCACATTTGTTTCATTTGCATATGAACCTGTTGAAATATCTATACATCTATCATTATTTAATGCTGACCTTATCTTATATACCCCATCTGCTAATATTTCCTGATTGTCTAACTTTTGATTTACTTTTACAAATTTAAATTTCTGGGCATCTGTTCCATTTTCCTCATACATTTGTATAACAGAATTTTTTTCTACATTTCCCCCTGGAACATCTATAACTAATCCATTGCATTTTGAAATTATATAAAAATATCCATTACCTGCATCTTTTATTATCCATTGTTGAATAGTCGAACTATTATTTTCTGAATTTTGTACTATCTGAGCACCATTCTGATAACTTCCATTGCTTACTTCTAATACCTTCTGTGACTTTTGTTGTTTTATTTGATAATATCCATTATTTAGATATTTAATTTCAAATGCTTGATTTTTATTCATTACATTTAATTTATTTGCAAATCTAGCTTTTGCATTATTAGATGTAGCACCATTTTCAATCTGTAACAATTTATTATTATTTAATTTAGTTACTATATTATATACTCCATCTTCTATTGTTTGAGTTCCTTTTACAATATCTGCCTTAATAAATTTGAATTTTTGAGCATTTGTACCATTCCCTTCGTACATTTGGATATTAGTTCCATTTGCAGTTTTAGCTCCGTTAACATCTAAATTTAAATAATTGCACTTAGATATAATATTGTAATATCCATCTGCTGTTTTATTTAATATCCATTGTTCTGTATCTCCTTTATGTGTTTGGTATTGTGCTACATTTGAGCCATTGCTTTGTCCAGCATATGATACATCTAACGATTTATTAGAGTGTACTGCTGTAATTATATATGCATCAGCCTTTTTATTATATATTACATCAAATTTTTGATATTCTCTTTTTTTATTTTCCCATATATATGCATTAGCAAAATCATTTTGTTTTCCTTCTTCTATACTAATAACTTTATTTTGTGCCAGTGCAGAAGTTATATAATATGTTCCATCTTCTATTTTATCTGTTTTTAATTCTTCTACTTTTGTAAAACTAAACTTTTGTGCATTTGTTCCATTTCCTTGGTATAATTGAATTTTAGAATTTTCCTCAGCATGTCCACCTGGAATATCTACATATAAGCCACTACATCCAGATATTATATAATAATATCCATCTCCAGTTTCTTTTATAATCCATTGTTGTGCCATTGTATTATTACTGCTGTATTGTTGTAATTGAATGCCACTTCCTTTGCTTGCTCCTGGAACATCTAATACTTTTGAAGAATGTTCAAACATTAATTTGTAATACCCATTTCCTATATTCTTTACTCTTACCTCTTGGCTTTTATTTATTACTTTTGCTTTATTAGCTAATTGAACTTTAACCGCTTCTTCTTTTGATTTATTTGGAATTTCTATAACCATATTTTTATTTATTTTCGAAGAAATTGTATATATTCCATCTTCTAGTTGCTTACTCTCCTTAGCTTCAATTTGTTTTTCATTTGCATTTGTTTCTGTTTCTGCATAATTAATATTTGGAAATATCACTGCCAAAATTAATATTAATCCTATTACTATATTTAAAATTTTCACATTCTTTTTTCTCACTTTTTTCTCATCCCTTCTTCCTAAAATTTTCTAATTACATTATATATTTTTTCTTATTTAAAATCAACATTTATATCCAAAAAAGATTTGGCATTTTATGCCAAATCTTTTTACCATTTTATGTCTATCTTTAATTTTTCTGTAATCATTTTATATGTATTTAAAAATAAAGAAAATAAATTTAATATATATACTTTTTTTACAATAGCAACTTTTAAATTGCTTTTACATTTGAAAACCGTATACCACATTTTTAGATATTTTGTAGTTCTCCATTCTCCAAAGTTTTTGTCTAAAAATTCTAAATTTTTCTTATATTCTTCTTTAAAATCTTTTTTGTTATTTTCAAAAACTTTTAACATTAATGATATTCCTAAATGTAGAAATGCCATACAAGATAGTACTTCCATTTTCTCTTTTGTGCATTTACTATTTGTATATTCTTCTTTAATGGTAATCATTACTTGTTGTATAGATTTTATTTCATTTTCTTTTAACGTATTCATTGCAGAACCTTCTCTTACCATATAATAATATAAATAGTCTTCTACAAAAGATATCTTATTTATTTTTAAATATACCAAAGCTAAGAACATCATATCTTCTAATATTCTAGGTGGATTTTCGATTTCTTTTATTTCTTTTAGAATTGATGCCTTATACATTTTATTCCATAAAGCTGTATTTATAGAAATTACTTCTTCTGGCTTTTCTGTCATATCTATTGTTTTACTAGCAGAATATTTCATTTCTTTTGATAGGACTTTATTAGTTTTTGAATCAATCCTCTCAAATCCGGCATATTGATATATCAGAATTATTTTCCGTTATATTTTTATATAAACTTTCTAAAAAGTTTTCTTTTACATAGTCATCTGAATCGATAAATGTTATATATTCT
>CAKPLQ010000048.1 GCA_934167685.1 uncultured Clostridia bacterium
GACTAAAGGAAATGAATTGGTAAAAGAAAGCTATAAACTTTTAAAAGAAAAATCAGAAGAATTAGGAATTAACTTTGTTGGAAATGTAGAAGGAAGAGATGCATTTTCCGGTAAAATAGATGCAATAGTAACAGATGGTTTTACAGGAAATGTATTTTTAAAAACAACAGAAGGGCTTGGAAAATTTGTAAAGAAAACATTATCAGAAAGTTTAACACAGAATTTGTTTGCAAAAATTTGTACTGTGCCATGTTTACCAGCAATCAATAGATTTAAGAAAACAATGGATTATAAATCATATGGAGGTGCATTATTTTTAGGCGTAAAAAAACCGGTAGTAAAAGCACATGGAAGTAGTGATGAAATTCTTTTTGAATTTACTATTAAGCAGGCTGAGAAATTCGTAGAAAATAAAGCTGTAGATAAGATGATAGAAGAATTTGAGAAAAACAGCGCAAAGACTTGAAAATAGTGAAAACTTTTATAAATACTGAATAGGTAGTATAAAAAATAAAAAATATTATAAATATGCTTGACAAAATATTAAACATATAATATAAATGTTACAGGTGAAATTTGATTAATAAAAACAGATATCATTTAGCACATGAGAGGAGGTGAACTTGTAATGAGTTCAGAAGAAGTTTTTGAAAAAGTAAAAGGAATAATTGTAGAGCAATTAGGTGTTGCTGATACAGCTGTTACAATGGAAGCATCATTTATAGATGATTTAGGAGCTGATTCATTAGATATAGTAGAATTAGTAATGGCATTAGAAGAAGAATTCGATATAGAAATTCCAGATGCTGATGCAGAAAAAGTTGTTACAGTAGGAGATGTAGTAGACTACATAAAAGAAAATGTATAAATAAAAGGAGAACGAAAAAATTCGTTCTTTTATTTTTGCTAAAAAACTTGAAAAAAACGTAAAATAGTATATAATATAAGGGTATAAATATAATAAAATTTGGAGAAGTATGTGAATGAAAGGATGGATAATTTAATATGAAAAACTTAGAACAAAATATAGGATATACATTTAAAGATAAAAGCTTATTAAATAAAGCACTAACACATACATCTTATGCATATGAGCATAATGTAGAAAGCAATGAAAAACTAGAATTTTTAGGAGATAGTATTTTAGAATTTGTATCGAGTATTTATCTATACCAGAACTATCAGAATTTAAAAGAAGGAGAAATGACTAAAGTCAGAGCAACGGTAGTGTGTGAAACAAGTTTGCACAAAATAGCACAAATGCATGGTTTTAGTGATTTTTTACATCTTGGAAAATCAGAAAGAGTAGTAAATAAAGAAGTAAGACCTGCAATTTTAGCTGATAGTGTAGAAGCAGTAATAGCAGCAATATATTTAGATGGAGGGCTTGAAGAGGCAAAAAAATTCATTATAGAAAATTTAAAAAAACCAATAAAAATTGCAAGTCAGCATGTAGGACAAAAAGATTATAAAACAGTTTTACAAGAAAAATTACAACAACATGGAGAAGTAGAGATAAAATATACAATAATAAAAGAAACAGGGCCAGACCATGATAAAACGTTTGAAGCGCAAGTAGAATGTAACCATAAAAAATTAGCAGTAGGAACAGGAAAAGCTAAAAAACTTGCAGAAATGGAAGCAGCTAGAAAAGCATTGCAAAATATAAAATGAAAGAGGTGAAAAAATGAAAAAACATTACATAATTCCGATATTTGTACCACATTTGGGATGTCCAAATGACTGTATATTTTGTAATCAAAGGTCAATAAGTGGTCAACAAAAAATGATAACTAGTGAAGATGTAAGAAAGACTATAGATTTTTATTTAGAAAATATAAAAGATAAAAATGCTAAAAAAGAAGTTGCATTTTTTGGTGGAAGCTTTACTGGAATAGAAGAAGAAAAACAAGAAGAATTTTTACAAACTGCATATGAATATGTAAAAGAAGGAAAAATTGATTCAATAAGAATATCAACAAGACCTGATTACATAGATAAAAAAATTCTAAAAAGATTAAAGAAATACAAAGTAGAAACAATTGAATTAGGAGTACAATCAGCAAATGATTATATATTAAAAAGAGCAAATAGAGGACATACATTTGAAGATGTAAAAAAAGCATCAAAAATGATAAGATGGCGTGGTTTTAAATTAGGACACCAGATGATGGTTGGTTTGCCAGAAAGTACGAGATTAGATGAAATAAACACAGCCAAAGAATTAATAAAACTAAAGCCGAAAATGGTAAGAATTTATCCAGTTTTAGTAATAAAAAATACTAAATTGGAAAAGGAATTCTTAGAAGAAAAATATACACCGTTAACAGTTGTGCAAGCTGTTGAGACATGCAAGGAATTGGTTTCTATGTTTAATAGTAAAGGCATCGAAGTAATTAGAGTAGGATTACAAAATACAGATGAAATAACAGACCCAAGTATAGAAGGAAGTGAAGTAGTAGCAGGACCATATCATCCAGCATTTAGGCAATTGGTAGAGTCTGGATTATGGTATGATACTATATTAGCCAAAATAAAACAATTAAATGTAAAAGTAAAAAAAGTACAAGTAACAGTAAATCCACAAGATGCTAATAATGTAATAGGTCATAAGAGAGAGAATGTAGAAAAACTTAAAGAATTTTATACATTAGATTTAATTGTTAAACAAGATGAGAATATTAAGCCAGGAAAATTAGAAATAGAAGTACTGGAAAAATATCCGGAATTCTTGGAAGAACATAAATAAAAGGGGAAAATGTATGGAAAAAAACAAAAGAGTAATAAATATATTATTAATAGTGATAGTGGTTTTAGTAATTTTAGGATGTGGACTGGGATATGTATTTTTTACAAAAGATAAAACAAAACCTATAATAAACCCAGAAGATAAAAAGAACATAGAAAATCAAGAAAAACTATTTTCAGTAAGTAATTATCCTAAAATAGATGGCTCAACTGCAACATTGCCACTTGCAGAAGCTTTTAAGGCAAATTTTACAGGAACAGATATTAAAGATGTCAATGTAGAACATTCTAAAACGCATAATGCGTATGTAAATTTGATAAATGGAGATACAGATTTAATACTAGTAACAAATCCATCAGAAGATGAGCAAAAATTAGCTAAAGAAAAAGGTGTAGAATTAGAAATTGTACCTATCGTTAAAGAAGCATTTGTATTTTTTGTAAGTACAGACAATCCAATAGAAAACCTAACATTAAGTCAAGTACAAGATATATACACAGGGCAAATAAAAAATTGGAAAGATGTTGGAGGCGAAAACGAAAAAATAGTAGCATATCAAAGACCTGCAAATTCTGGAAGTCAATCTGGTATGTTATCACTTGTAATGAAGGGAAAAAAGATGATGACACCAACTACAGAAACAATTGCTCAATCTATGGCAGATATTGTTGATGTTATATCAGATTACACTAATAGTAAAAATGCTATAGGATATTCATATTATTATTATGCAACACAAATGTATACAAAAGATGAAATGAAGTTGTTGGCAATTGATGGAGTTGACCCAACATATGATAATATAAAAACAGGTTTATATGGAATACAAACAGCGTATTATGCAGTTATAAGAAAAGATGAAGAAATTAATAGTAATGCTCGTAGGCTACTAGAGGCAATGAAATCTGAGAGAGGTCAGAATGTAGCAAAGGAGGCAGGATATGTTCAAAACTACTAAAAGTAAAATTACTTTTGTAACAGTATTTTGTCTTTTATGTATAATGATAACTGTAGGTGCTGTTATATATAAAAATATAGAGATAGAGGATATAAATCAAGAGAATAATCAAGAAATTGTTGAGAACCAAGATAATGTGTCTGGAATAGACTTAAAAGGAACATATAGTCAAAATGATATTTCTCTAACAGAAAAAAAGGCAAGTAAAGACAAAGTAGAAATTGTGTACTACCAGATAAATGGATTAAATGATACTATAATTCAAAACAGTATAAACCGTGATATTGAATCGGTTGCTTTAAATTGTTATAAAGAAACAGTTAAGGATTTGAATGAAGTAGAGAATGTATTTGTTAGTATATATTGCATGGCAAATTTCGCGAATACATTGTCACTAGAGGTAAGCTATACTGGAAATATGCTAGGTGAAGAAGATGGATTTTTTCAAGGCTTTAAAGGATTAAATTATGATTTAACAACAGGGGAGAAGATTAAGTTTGAAAAACTGTTTACAGCCAATGCTCCTATGGAAGATATATTAAGAAAATCAGCATATTATAGTTTGATTAAGAGAAATTTAAAAGATAATTTATCTGGGGATAAGGTTGTAAATGATTATGGTGATGTTGAAGATGATGTAGCATTTGTAATTGAACAGTATAAAAAAGCAAAGATAGAAGAATTTTCTTTTTCGCCAAAAGTAGTTAATATTTTTTATGAAAATCAAAGTATAATTGAAATTGATATGTCAAAATATGCAGAGTATATAGCAATTTATAATAGATATGCAAATAGTGAAAACAACCTTTATGAAAAAAATGATATTGGTCTTAAAGGTTTATATACATTATCAAATAGAACTAATGAATCATATGCATATAGAAATTATCAAAAAGGAAGCAATTATTATATAGATGTTAATCTTTGGAATTTTGACGAAGGAACTAATAAAGTTAGTATAGATGTAGAGCAAACTAAAATTGCAGAGATTGAAAAAGAAATTACAAAAATAAAGAATTTGATATATAAAAATCCTGATAATTTTTATATATTAAATTACAATATTAGTATTTCAACAAATTATGATTCATCTGTGATGAAAGATGTTACAAATTGTTCAACACTTGGAAATTCATATGAAATGACAGTACATGATTTTGAAGAAAATGTAGAACCAATAATTATTCAAGCAAATAGACAAAATATAGAAGGAGCCATGGATGAACATGTATATTATCTTTCAGATGTTTTAAAAATAGAACCTCAAACAACTCAAGAATATTATGATTCTGAAACAGGAGAAAAAATAGTAATTTAGAATAAAATCACTCGTTATTACAAATAATTGTAATAAGGGTGATTTTTTATGATGGATAGAATTCAAATAAAACAAGGAATAATAAATATTTTAGGAACAATATTAGGGGCAGGAATAATGGCATTTGGAACATCCGCATTTTTGTTACCGAATCAATTGTCATCAGGAGGATTATCCGGAATTGCAACAATAACTTATTATTTGCTAAAAATTCCAATGGGAGCAATGATAATGGCATTAAATATACCATTATTTATATTAGCTGGTTATAGACTTGGAAAAGAATTTTTTGCCAAGTCATTAATTGGAACAGTTAGCTTATCAGTTTTTATAGATATATTTGATAAATATCCTGCTATTACAAATGATAGGTTTTTAGCTTGTATATATGGTGGAGCCTTAATTGGAATAGGAACTGCCATAATATTAAAAGTTGGTGCTTCAACAGGAGGAACGGATTTAATAGCCACAGTTATAAAGGGATACGATCCGTACATTTCTATGAGTAGATATTTGATAATTATGGATATTGTTATTATTTCTTTAAATGTTTTATTTTTTAAGCATATCGAAATTGGTTTATATTCAGCAATTGCAATTTATTTATATGGCCAGATGATAGATATAATATTCGAAGGAGTTTATTATACTAAATTGATGTTTATAATTTCAGATAAAAATGAGGAAATTTCCAAAGCAATTGGAGAAAATGTAAAAAGAGGGGTAACAGGCTTATATGGAAAAGGAATGTATAAAAATGAAGATAAATTAGTATTAATGTGTGCAGCTTCTAGAAATGATACGGCTAAAATCAAAGATGTAGCCAAAAAGATAGATGAAAAATGCTTTATAGTTATAGGGAATGTTAGAGAAGTTTTAGGAAAAGGATTTAAGTCTTTGTAATCATTTGACTAGAAGTTACATTCACTTTTATATTAGTATAAAATATAGCAGATTTGAATTTTTCACTCCAATTATAAGCTTCCCATTCTTTTTGAGTTGTAAAAAGAGGAAGGGCTTTAGAAGAAAAACAATCAATATCTGTACCATAGTTTTTAGATATTTTATCAAAATAATTATTAAATTCTTGTCTTAAATATTCTTCTGTAGCTGTAGCAAATTTGTTCAAAGTACTTGATTGTTCATACTCAATGTTTTTTTCGAGAGTTAAAATAGAGGCTCGAACATTTATATCAAGATAAATATTTGGAGTACCATCTTCGATATTAACAGTAAACTTAGAATGTTTGTTAGGAACTATATTAAGTTCAATTTTATCTTTTGAATTTTCGTCATAAGGATTATCAATTGATGCTATAAAAGAGTCTAGCTTATTATTGATTAACAAATGACAAATAGTTTCTGTAGATGTAAGTTTTCCACATAGTTTATCATTATCAAAAACAGCGCTTCCAATGTTTTCTGTACCACGTTTCCCTTGGATTGAACTTGACCCTGCTATGAGATTTTCTGGATTTGTAATAACACTTTCATCTTTTTCGGATGAAATATATTGAGAAGAATCTTGTGAATCTTCTTGCTTTTTACGGGCACTGGCATTAAGTCCACCAAGAGTTGCTGTACCATCACAAAAATCACTAGACATAATATTAAAAAATTCGCCTACAGTGGTATTTGAAAAATAACCGGTATATTTATTTGTAATTGAATAAGTTGCATAATAATTTGTAGTAATTTTTTCAAGATTTGGTTTTACATTAGCAAGATATTCATATGCTGGACAGGTACTAATTATAAGATTGGCAGTTGGTCTAAATTCTTCGTTGTTAAGCAAACTATAAATATGAGAAGAGATTCCACTTTGAGCAAATTCTTCTGAAAAGATTACGGCACTACAATGCGCTAAATTTACTTCTTTTCCTACATAGCTATTTAGAAGATTTAAACAACCGTAAATAGAATCGGATTCTCCAGAGACCAGGATTATATTACTAGCATTGTCAGAAGAGCTTCCATTTGGAGAAAAGTAATCTGCCCTTGTAAATTGTGCGGTAAGTTTTATTTTTGCATTTTCTCCAACGTCTATTCCTAAAGCTAAAACATAAGCTAAATTTGTTAGATTATGAGAAGTATAAGAACTCGAAAATGCACCAATAAAAATGACAAGCAATATTAAAAATGCTATAATGTTGATTGCGTTTTTACTCGTGATAACCACCTCCTAATAATTTTTTTTATGGTTGCTAAAAGTAAAACAGTAAAACTAATTCCAATAACCAAGATAAAAAAAGAATATTTATACACAATGTTAGAAAGATATGTGGAAAATGCATGTTTTTTTGGTATTAAACTAACAATTAATATACAAATAGCAAGCAAAACATTTAATAATATCTCATTTTTTACAATAGTAATTTTTCTTAGAATGTTTGTTGAAAATTTTAATGTAATGCCTAGATAACCCATAAAAGCTAAAATCCAAATAAGTAAATATATAGAGTCAGGTTTTCTAAAAAATGAACCAAATTCAATATATTTGGTTGCAGAAAACAATGGCATTAATTCATCAGTTTCTACAAATCCACTGAACATAAAAATAATTATTGCAATACTTAATAGTAAAAATATTGACGATAATACAATTGCTGTTACAGAAATCTTTTTTAAATCTTCAGGCTTTTTTAGAACTGGTGGAATAAAGTAGATATATGCTAATGCTTGAAATGCAAACATGTTGCATAGGCCACTAACAAATGTAGTAAATAAGCCATTACCGAAGATTGGATAAATTTTTTCAACTTCGTAATAAGGAATATCTGCAAAAAATAAAATTATTGTACTAATAACAAGAAAAGGAAAAAATATAAAGATAGTTCTATAAACTGCATTATGTTTCATATTGCAAGCCGTAACCGCAGATATTAAAAATAATAGTATAATGTAAAAAAGTTTTGTTACTGGAAAATAAATAATCTGTAGAAAAGATGAAAATAAATGTAGTAGAATTCCAGCCCAAAATATAAAATATGCAACATATGCTAAACCAATAATCCATTTTAAAACATTACCACCAAGATAATTCGAAATATCAATTATATCACATGTTGGAAATTTTTTTAAGAAATAACAAATTAGGCATGTATAGCAAATTACAATTATACTAACATATAGAATGTTTAACAATGATGAAGATGAGGTTAAATTTATAATAGGTTTTGTAATATTTAAAATTATATGGTTAAAAGTGATTGTTACTAATAATGCTATAGCTTCTTTGTTACCGATTTTTACATTATCCATATTTAAATTCCTTTCATAAAAATATTCCTACATATTATTTACAAATATGTAGGAAATATACATTTTATATATTTAGTTTAAAAATTGTGAATGCAAAGAATACATAGGCATATCTAAGAAATTTCTTTTTCATTAAATGAGATTGATAGTATTCGTAAAATGACTTTAATGCACTTAATTTGTCTGCAATTGTTATTATGAAACTTTCTTTATATTTTGGAAATTCAAAAAATGTTACAGGCCACATGTGCTTTAAAATTATATCTTGCTCTTTTTGGTTTAAATTACAAATTTTTAATGCATTTTCTAATGCAATTTTTGGATGCTTGAATGCATGCCATCCTTTTAATCTGGCTTTAGAATGTCGCCAGTCATATAAAAATAAATCATGTAGTATTGCAGCTCTTGCTATTGAAACATAGTCTAAATT
>CAKPLQ010000049.1 GCA_934167685.1 uncultured Clostridia bacterium
TGGTAATGCAAATGCAAGGGATATGATAACACTAAAAAATTCACTAGAAAGATTACCAGAAGTAAAAAGTGTTTTGGCAATGTGCCAATCACATAAATTAAAAGAATTATATGAAAACTTAGACGAATTAAAAGATGTATTTGCATTAATAGAAAAATCAATAGTAGAAGACCCTCCTATGACAATAAAAGACGGTGGAATAATCAAACTAGGATATGATGAAGAAATAGATACATTAAAGAAAGCTTCTACTGAAGGAAAGACTTGGCTTGCAAAACTAGAAGCAGATGAAAAAGAAAAGACTGGAATTAAAACTTTAAAAGTTGGATACAACAAAGTATTTGGATATTATATAGAAGTTTCAAAATCATTTGTATCACAAGTACCTGAAAGATTTATTAGAAAACAAACATTAACAACAGGAGAAAGATATATAACAGACGAATTAAAAACAATTGAAAATCAAATTTTAGGAGCAGAAGAAAAGGTTGTAAACCTTGAATATAATGCATTTGTAGAAATAAGAACAGAAATTGCTAAAAATATAAAGAGATTACAAAAAACAGCAAATGTAGTATCAACATTGGATGTTTTAGCTTCATTTGCACAAGTTGCAGAAGATATGAATTATTGTATGCCTGTTGTAAAAGATGATGGAATTATTAACATTAAAGAAGGCAGACATCCAGTAATTGAGAAAATGATAGGAAGCGGAAATTTTGTACCAAATGACACATATCTTGACAAAGAAGGAGACAGATTAGCAATAATTACAGGTCCTAATATGGCAGGAAAATCTACATATATGAGACAGGTAGCATTAATTACATTAATGGCACAAGTTGGAAGCTTTGTACCAGCAACAGAGGCACAAATTGGAGTAGTAGACAAAATTTTTACAAGAGTTGGAGCATCTGATGATTTAAGTATGGGGCAAAGTACATTTATGGTAGAAATGATGGAAGTTGCAACTATTCTAAAAGAAGCAACAGAAAACAGTTTAGTTATATTAGATGAAATAGGAAGAGGAACTTCAACATATGATGGACTTTCTATTGCATGGGCTGTTGCAGAATATATTGCAAATAAAGAAAAATGTGGTGCTAAAACATTATTTGCAACACATTATCATGAATTAATAGAACTTGCAAATAAACAGGAAGGAATAAAGAATTATTCAATTGCAGTAAAAGAAAAAGGAGAAGATATTATCTTTTTAAGAAAGATTGTTGAAGGTGGTACAGATGAAAGTTACGGTATTCACGTTGCACGTCTTGCAGGTGTTCCAAAAGTTGTTACTAAAAGAGCAGACGAAATTCTAACAAGCTTGGAAAGAAAAAGTATGCTTTCTGGCAAGAAACAAGAGAAGGAGAATAAGAAGGTTGTTGAGGGGCAATTCGATATGTTTAATTTTAAATTAGCAGAAATTGCTCATGAAATTGACAAAATTGATTTAAATGAACTTACTCCTATTGATGCTCTTAATACTTTGGTTAAAATTAAAGAAAAAATGAAATAAAAATTATTGCATAAAAATATAAAAAATGATACAACGAATTCGAAAATAAAGAAAAAACATGTTGAAAATTTAAGGGGAAAAAGATGAAAAGAAACAAAAAAAGAAAATTATTTTGCGAATATGGACCAGTTTGTTATAAAATATCATTGATAAAAGAAACGCTAAAAAAAGATTTAAAGGACTTAAAAGCAGGTAGAAAATTTGCAAAAAATAAAAATAAGAACAACTTTGAATACATATGGAAAGGTGATGCAAAAATTTTATTAAGAAATTTGTATGGAGTAGATATGCAATTACAAAAAAACAAAGTTGTCAATTTGCAATTAGCAAGTAAAAAAATAGATGGAATTATAATAAAACCAGGAGATGAGTTCTCATTTTGGAATTTAGTAGGTAATGCAACAAAAAGAAAAGGATACTTAGAAGGGCTAGTTATTAGTAATAGTAAGAAGAAAAAAGGAGTAGGAGGAGGACTTTGCCAAATGGCCAATATGATACATTGGTTAGTATTGCACACTCCTTTAGAAGTAACAGAAATGCATCATCATTCAGATGCATTATTTCCAGATGTAAAAAGAAGAGTGCCATTTGGAACAGGGACATCAATCTGTTATAAGGCCTTAGACTATAGATTTAAGAATGTAACTAAATATCCAGTTCAAATTAGAGTATGGTTAGATGAAACAATGTTATATGGAGAAATTAGAAGCACAGAACCACTTAAAGAAAAATATAAAATTGTAGAAGAAGATAGTTATTATGCTAAAGAAGATGACGGAATATTTTATAGGAATAGCAAAGTATATAGAATAATTACTGACAAAGAAACAAAACAAGAAATAAAAAAGGAATTAATACTAAATAATCATTCCAAAGTTATGTATGATTATGATTTAATACCAAAAGAAGAAATTAGGATGAATTAAATGATTTTAGATGAAATATTAAAAAACTTAAAAAGTAAAAAAGAAGATAGAGCATATACGGCAAATAACCAAAGTTATTCTTATGCTGAACTTTACCAATACATTTGTAATATATATCAATTTATATTATTAAACAATAAAGAAAAAAAGCCAATTATAGTTTATGGACATAAAGAAGTTTATATGAAAGCTATTTTTTTAGCATGTTCATTTGCAGGAGTAGCTTATGTGCCAATTGATGAGAGTATTCCAAAAGAAAGAATTGATTTAATTATAAAACAAGTAAATCCATATTGTATCTTTGGAGATTTTGAAAGTAATCAATGTAAAAATATTTCTAAAAAGCAAATTTATGAAATGATGAAAAATGAAACTTTTAATCAAATAGAGCAAATTTACTTAAATGATGATGATATATATTATATCATTTTTACATCAGGGAGTACTGGTGTACCTAAAGGAGTAAAAGTAACTTACGAGAATTTGAATTCTTGTATTAATTGGCTAAAAGAAATAACAAATGCAAAAAATGAAATAATATTAAATCAAGCAAATTTTTCATTTGATTTATCAGTGGCAGACTTATACTTAAGTGCAGTAAGTGGAAGTGAACACTTTATATTAGAAAACAATATGGTGTTTGACTTTTCAAATACTTTTAAACAACTAAAACAAAGCAATGCAACTCTAGCTGTAATGACACCATCGTTTGCAGATTTACTGTTAATAGATAAAAAATTTGGAGAAGAAATATTACCCAATTTAAAAACTATAATTTTTTGTGGAGAAACATTATTAAAAACAACAATTCAGAAATTATATACACAATTTACAGATATAAAAATTATAAATTGTTATGGGCCAACAGAATGCACATTTGCAGTAACCAGTATAGAAATAACACCAGAAATATTAGAACAAGAAAATGTACCCATAGGAAAGCCAAAGACAAATGTAGAAATAAAAATATTAGATGAAAATAGAAGAACTTTACCTGATAATCAAGTTGGAGAAATTTTGATATTAGGAGAGAGTGTTGCAAAAGGATATGTAGGAGAAGTAAAAGAACAAACATTTATAGACTATAACGGAAAAAGAGCATATTTAACAGGAGACTTAGGATATTGGAGTAACGGAAATTTATATTATAAATGTAGAAAAGATAAGCAAATAAAGTATAAAGGATATAGAATAGAATTATCAGATATAGAAAAGAATCTTTATGATTTAAACTATTTTGAAAAAGCAAAAGTTATAGAAAAAATATCTGAAGAAAATAAAGTGATTAAGTTAATAGCTTTTGTAAAATTAAAAAATAATATAAATAAAACTGAAATAGAAATAAAAAAAGAGTTGGCGTCAAGACTACCAGAATATATGAGGCCAAGTATTAAGATATTAGAGGAATTTCCGATAAATAATAACGGAAAAACAGATATTGCAAAATTAAGGGGACTAGTAAATGGAAGATAAAATTATTAATATAATTGCAGAAGTATGTGAAAATGAAGGAATAAAAGATAATTTAGATATAGATTTAATAGAAAATGAAATATTAGATTCTTTAGCTTTTATAAATTTGATATCAAGACTTGAAGATGAGTTCGATATTGAAATACAGCCAACACAAGTAAAACCAGATACTTGGAGAAATATTAATTCTATAGTTGAGTTGGTTAAAAGCTATACCAAAGAAGGGAGGGACAATGGAAAAAATTAAAGAAAAAAATATTTTAGCAAAAATAACAGAAGTATATATAATAGTGATGGTAATGCTATTTCCTTTATTGGTTGACTCGACAGGTTTTTTTAGGATTTTAGAGGCTAAATATAGTTATTTTTTAATTATAAATACAATTTATATTTCGGTTTTATTTATAATGATACTATATTATTGGTTCTTTAAAAATACCAATATTTTTAAAGAAATAAAGTTACACAGAATTCAATGGGCAGTAATAGTATTTTTAATAATAAATATAATTTCAACTATATTATCTCCATTTTTTAAAGAATATAATTTATTTGTTGGAGTTGGAAGAGCAGAAGGACTGATAAGCATAGCCCTGTATTGTTTGAGTTTTTTGAATATTACTATGTTTGGGGAATTTAAAAAGAGATATAATGTATATTTTTCAGTAGCTTCAATAATGGTAAGTTCAATAGCAATACTTCAGTATATAGGATTTAATCCTTTTAATATGTATCAAAATGGAATTGGAACACATAATGTGAGTTTTATAGGGACAATTGGCAATATTGCTTTTGTATCAGCATTTTATTGCATATATTTGACAATTTCAATGGCATCATATGTATTTGTAGAAGAAGAGAAAAAATATATAAAAATAATATATTTACTTTCAATATATATGGGATTTTTTATATTTGAAGTTTTAGATGTATTAGGTGGAGCAGTGGCATTTTGTGGAACCTTAGTTTTAACAATTCCTTTTATAATAACTAATAGTAAAAGGTTATCTCGACTATTAATTGTTGGCACAATGATTTTATTAGGATACTTAACTAATATAATAGTAAATCCAGTATATTATTATGATATAGGAAAACTTAAACTAGATTTTCAAATAAATGAAATAGCAATAGCTTTATTAGCAGTAATAGTAATTTTTATAGGGTTGGCACATGTTTTAAAAAATAGAGAATTTGATATTTCTAAGAACAAAAAGGTAATAAAACTATTTTATCTAGCTTTAGTTTTATGTGTAGTTATAGGTGTAGCTACAATATATTTTGTGAATTTTTCAGATGGATTTTTATATGAAATACATGAGATATTACATGGGAATTTTGATGATGATTTTGGAACATATAGAATATTCTTATGGAGAAGAAGTCTATCATTGGTAAAAGATTATCCAATTATTCGGAACAGGTTCAGATACATTTGCAATAAGATTTATGGATAAATATACTCAAGATGTAGCAAGTTTAGGGGAACTTACAATAAATGATACTGCGGCCAATAATTATTTAACAATTTTAGTTAATACAGGATTTTTGGGACTAATATCTTATTTAATTTATATTATTTTACAAATAATAAATGGATTGAAAAATATTAATAAATATTCAGTAATATTTTTTATAGCGTTTATTTGTTATTTAATACAAGATTGTTTCAATTTATGGGTAGTAATAGTAACACCAATATTTTGGATACTAATGGCTTTAGTGTTTATAAGCACAAATGCCAACACAAATGAAAGGGGAAAAGAAGATGAAAGAAAAATTTAAAAGAGTAATATTTGCTATAATAATAGTAGCATTAATTTTAGTACTAGGAGTAGTTATAAAAACAGGAAAGTTGAAAAAATTAGAAGGATATATGTATTCTTTTGCTGCTGAAATTACAGATTCTGCAACAGATAGTAATGCAACAAGTAGCAATGTGCAAGGATGTGCTACAAGCAGTAATGCAACAAGTAGTAACGCAAAAGGATGTGCTACAAGCAGTGATGCAACAAGTAGCAATGCACAAGGATGTGCCACAAGTAGTGATGCAAAGAGTGATAATACTCAAGTAACAGAAACAATAAAAGTAACAAATACACAGACTGAAAGTAAACAAAATACTAGTACACCTAGTACATCACAAACTAAAAAAGAACCAGAAGAAGTAAAAACAGAAACAAAGAAAACAGCTGAAACAGGTTTAATTTATAACAATTCAGAAATAACACCAGAAATTTTAGAAAAAATATCTAATAATACAGAATTACAAAACATAACAATTAATTTGGATGAAAATGTTAATATAAGTAGAGATGTATTTATGGCTATCAAAGAAAAGAATATAAAATTAACTGTAAATACTGGAGAAAATCAAATAATATTTGATGGTAATAATATAGAAATAACAAAAGATATAAATGCTGAAATTTCATATAATTTAGTAAATAAAGATTCATTATTAAAAGAAATTGTACAAGAAGGTGTAGTAATTAATTTTGCTAACAATGGTGAATTGCCAGGTACAGCATTAATTAGAATAAAAGCAACAGAAGAATTGAAACAAGCACTAGATATGGATACAATACTTGTATATTATTATAATGAAGAAACAAAAGAATTAACACAAATGACAGATGATGCTATATATAATGAAGATGGATACATAGAATTTTCAATAAACCACAATTCAAAGTATTTGTTAGTAAATAAACTTATAGAAGAAAAGGAATATTCAGTAACAACTACAAGTGGAGACGTTAAAGAAAAAGATAAAGTTTCATTCTTAGAAAGTCACAAAATGTATGTTATCATCATTGGAGTTTCTATATTAGCTATAATTGTTGTTGTTGTAATTTTAATTGTGGATAAGAAACTTAAAAATAAAAAAGATGATAAAAACAACAAGGATGAAAAAATAGATTAGAAAAAACGGAGGCTTCTTAAAAGCCTCTATTGTTTTAAGGAGTAATAAATGAAAAAGGGATTGTCTTCAAATTGTTTAAAAATAATTGCAATTGCTATAATGATCATTGATCATATAGGAGGATATTTATATCCAAAAATTGATCATAATACTTATTATGTTTTAAGGAGTATAGGAAGGATTGCAATGCCTATATTTGCATATTTAATAGTTCAAGGGTTCTTTTATACTAGAAACTTAAAGAAATATATTTTTAGAATTTTTGTTTTAGCAACAATCACACAAATAGGATTATTAGTATTAGGAATTATTAATCAAGAATATTATCCTAATTATGTAACGGGTGTTAATAATTATTTAGGAGTAGTGTACTCATATTTTCTTTCTTTAATTTTATTGGGAATAGTAGATAAAAAGATAATTATTAAAAAATTAAATGAAAAGCAAAATTTATTTGTAAGAATAAATATGTTTCTAGTAATATTATTGATGTATCTAAAACTTCAAATAGAGTTTGATATGGTTGTACCTTTTTTGGCTTTAGAATTTTATGGAATAGAAAAGTTATTCGAAAAAGATAGTCAGTTAATCCTAAAACAAAAAATAGATATTAAGAAAAGAAGTTTATATTTGTTTTTAATATTAATTTGTTTAACAATATCAACATTGCTAATTGGATATAGTTCTGGATGTAAGTATATGATGGTTGCTTCTGTTGTATTGATTGCTTTATATAATGGAAATAGTGGAAAGAAAAATAAATTAATACAGTGGTTGTTCTATCTAGCTTTTCCGTTACAACATGTGATTTTATATTTATTGGCGATGGTTATATAAAATAGAAAATAAAAAAATATTGCCAATAGTAACCCAAAACGTTATAATGTAAGGAGAGATAGGATGAATTTAAATTTAAAAATAAAAAAGGTAATAGAAAATTATGAAGTTTTAACAGGAGATGAAGAGATTAAAAGATTAGCAGATCTTAAGCAGATGGCCAAGTTTGAGGAGTAATCAGCTCTTCATTGTGCTAGAAAAGAAGGAAAAGAACAAAAAATGCCAATAAAACAAATAGTAGAAATAACAAGATTGAGTGAAGAGAAAATCGAAACATTAGAAAAACAAATAAAAAAATTCTTTAAAACCCTTGATTTTATGGCAAAAATTGGGTATAATATAAAAGAACATAAAAAGATGCAGAAGAGTAGGAACAAATCCTACTCTTCAATCGTGAAAAGGATAATAAAAGAAAGAGGAGGCTATATGGCAAAAATAGAAGAAAGAGTAGAAGAACTACTAAAAGACAAAATAGAAAATATAGGATACAGCCTATATGATGTAGAATATGCAAAAGAAGGACAGAACTATTATTTAAGAATATTTATAGATAGTCCAAAAGGAATCGATTTAAATGACTGCGAAAAAGTAAGTAATGAAATAAATGAGTTATTAGATCAAGCAGACTACATAAAAGAACAATATTTCTTAGAAGTATCATCACCAGGAGTTGAAAGAATATTAAGAAAAGACAGCCATTTAGCACAAAATATAGGAAAACAAGTAGAAGCAAAACTATATAAAAAAGATGAAAACGGAAATAAGAATTATATAGGTGAGCTAAAGGCATTTGATAATGATACAATTACAATTGATGAATTCAAGTTTGATAGAAAAAACATAGCTCAATTAAAAACTGTAT
>CAKPLQ010000050.1 GCA_934167685.1 uncultured Clostridia bacterium
ATATAGATGCATTATAAATTTTAACTATAACATCGTTTAATTTTGCATCAAATTCTTCTTGAGTTTGATGTGCATTTAAGTCTTGTAATAATGCTCTTGAAAAACTTGCTATCATTCTATTATTTTTAGCTAATAGTTCAACAGCTTTATCTACGTCATATCCACCTGACAAAGCTACAATCCTTACAACACATTCATAATCATATAAATCTAAATAATGATTTTCAACTGTTGGAATTGTGAACTTGAACATTATTTTATCTTCTTTATTCCAGTTGTCTAATTGTTTTTTGATTTCGTCTTTTAAGATTTCTTCGCATTTTTCTTTTTCTGGTGCGTTTATATCAACTTCTGGTTCGATAATTGGCACTAAATCTGCATCACATATTGTTTTTGCAAATTCAAATTGTTGTGCTACTATTGCTTTTATTCCTTCAACATTTGGTTCGTATATTACTGATCTCATTTTTGTTCCAAATACGTGTTTTTCATTTGCCTCTCTTAATTCTGTTTCTAATTCTGGAATTGGTTTCATTAATTTTACACCATCTTTTTCGTCTTGAAGCCCTTTATCAACTTTTAAGAATGATACAATGTGCTTTTGATTCCATAAATAATCTGCTGTAAATTCATCATTTACTTTTGATAACATTGTTTTTTCAAATAAAATTGCTCCTAATATATGTTCATTTGTGAATGATTTACTTGTAAACACTCTTTTTCTCATTTCATGTATTAGATTAAACATTTCTTCTTCTGTATTATATTCACTTTCTGGAATTCCATAAGCTTTTAATGTTTTGCTACTACTTCCTCCACTTTGGTCTAAAGCTGCTATAAAGCCTTTTCCATTTTTAATGATTTCATACTTTTCGTTATCCATCTTTATTAACCACCTTTCAATTATAATTTACATACATTATAATAATATAATTTTAATAAGTCAATAAAATTATTAACATTATTCAAAGAAATAATTCTCGAATTTCACTAATTAAGTAAGTAGTACGAAAAAAGACTAGGAATGCTTGACTGGCTCCTAGTCGATTTTCTAAAATCCAATAATTTTATTATAAGTATCAATAGCAAAATTATCTGTCATACCAGAGATATAGTAAATAATAGCTTTAGAAAAAGATTTTTCATCATCCATATCTATGATAATATCATTTTGGTTAACATCTTTTCTTTGTTGATTCCAGTAATTTTCAAGCCATTCTTGAAAATTACTTATAACCTCTGGATACATTTTCTTTAATTTTCGCATTTTGTATATAGTACTTTTTCCGTCATATGTACTTTTTAACGTAAAATAAATTTCATTCAACACAATACTAAAATACCTTATTGCAGGTTTCAATCTTCTCGCTGTATATATATGCTTATAATTAAACTCTTTTATTTCTTTTAATAAATTAAATGTCTCATCTGAAAAACATAGACCTGTTTGTGGAGATGAATTTTGGCACAAATCCCATATTAAATGGTTTATTATAACCGTATTGTTTATAACTTCTTTAGAATTTAATATTTTGTATAAATCCCTCAATTTCTCATCCAACATTCCTAAAGAAATAGCATCTTCTATATCTCTGCCAAGATATGAAATTTTATCAGAAATTTTTACTACACATCCTTCCCAAGTATATGGTGCATACTGATTAGGATATTTATAATCGTTCAAATCAATGTATTCTTCTCTTGGTTTTAAGCAGTTTTCGTCTATTTCTCCGCAATGAGAGATTATACCATCCCTAACTGCATATGTTAAATTTAGATTTTGCTTGTTTTTATTTATATCTTCTAATAATTCAATTTTATCTACAAATTCCATGCCATTTCTTTCATGCCAAAATTTTTCTCCAATATCTCTTTCAGAAATTTGTGATAATATTCGCTCACCTTCATGTCCAAATGGACTGTGACCTATATCATGTCCTGTTGCAATTGCTTTTGTTAGTTCAGTATTTAAACCCAAATATTTTGCAATTGTATAACTAACTGATTCTACATGCATTACATGTTCAATTCTGGTACATATATGGTCATTTTCTGGAGAAAAAAATACTTGAGTTTTATGTTTCATTCTTCTATATGCATTACAATGTAAAATTCTTGTATAATCTCTTTCAAAATCTGAACGTATATCATTTTTCCTTTTATAAATTTCTTTTTCTCTCTTTATTATATTTTCCCATTTAGGATTATTTTCATTTGCAGCATCTTTTTCAAACTCATTTCTCATCTTTCGTTTCCCTTCCATTAAAATAATGTTTTAATTTTTGAAATTAAATAGTGGCTTCCACCCAAATCTCTACCATTTTCAACCATACTTACAACTAGTAATTGATTTTCATTGTCATCAGCTGTAAAACAATCAAACCATCCTAATACATCTGCCTGTGCATCTTTTGAACCTTTTAGTTCTGCTGTTCCAGTTTTTCCTGCTATAGTTCTGCCAGAAACTTTCATATCTTTTGCTGTTCCTTCTGGATTTTCCACTACTTGAATTAAATCTTCTTTTATTGTATTGGCTGCTTCTTTACTAAAGGCATTTTCTACTAAATATTCTACTGTATTTGTATCTTTGTCTTCTAGATATGGTTTTACCATATTGCCATCATTTGCAAAAGCAGAATAAATTGAAGCCATATGTATAGGATTTACTAAAATTTCTCCTTGACCATATCCACTATCTGCTAATACTTTTTCGTTTGCTATGTCTCCACTATTTGCGTATTGAGATTTTGATGTTGTTAATCCAATATCTATATTTTCGTTAAATTTAATTTTATTTAATCCATCTGTAAAATTTTTCTTTCCTATTTGTAATGCTGCTTGAGCAAAATATATGTTATCTGAATGTATTAATGCATTTTTTAGGTTTTTAGGTCCATTATATGCTGTAAGTGTTGTTATATCATACTCTCCCCATCCATCTTTTTTCCAGCTTAAACCATTATATTGAAATGTATCTTCTGTACTTAATGAACCTGTTGTTAATCCTATTGCTCCTGTTATAGGCTTAAATGTAGAACCTGGGCAATAGCTTTGTAAATATCTTGTAAGCATTGGGTTTCTTTCATCATTTTTTATATTATTCCATTCCTCTGTTCCCATGCCTAATGCAAAACTATTTGGATTATATGATGGTGTACTTACAAGTGCTAAAAGTGCTCCTGTTTTAGGATGCATAACTACAAAAAATCCTTCATTATCTTTTAATTCATTATATAGTTTAGTTTGAATAGTAGAATCAATAGTCAATTTGATGTTTTCTCCATTTTGAACGTCGATTTTTGCAATATCTGTTTTTCGCTTTCCATCTTCACCTTCTATATATATTTCTACTCCATCTTTGCCTTTTAATCTTTCTTCATACTGTTTTTCTAGTCCAGCCTTGCCAATAACACTAGTTGATGTGTATCCTTTTCCTCTATTAGCCTCTATCTCTTCTGCTGTTATTGTTTGCACATAGCCAACTAGCTGTGCTGCTGCTTCTCCTAACGGATATGTTCTTCCTTTGGCAGTTGTAATTTTAACTCCAGGTATTTGAAGTAATTGATTTTTTAAATCTGTCGCATCCATTGCTATTTTTTTAATTTGTACAAATGAGTCATCTTTAACCCATGATGCTGATAAGTTTTTATTTATTGTTTCAGCAGTTGTACCTAATAAATTTGCTATTTTTTCTATATCTGTTTCTTTGCTATCACTAAGCTTTCCAGGTACAATTCCAACAGATGATACTGAACCTTGACCAGCTAATACTTGGCTATTTTTATCAATTATTGCCCCTCTTTCTGCTGATATTGTTTTTATTCTTACTTTGTCATTACTGCCTAAAGTAGGAAATATCAAGCTAGAGCTCCAATTTACTAAATATCCCTTTTCTTTATCTTTTGTTAGTCTTACTGTGTTATCAAATTCGACTTTTCCAGCATCTGTATTCATTTTTTGATTATATGAAATTTTGCTTGTTGCTGAATTTTCTTCTTCAACTGATGAAATTTTAATTTGCATATCTGTCATGTCTATTCCATCATAAATATTTCTGTTTCTGGTAATAAAATCTTCTTTCGAAATTTTTGCTTTTGACTCTTCTGTTAATAATTCATACATTTCTTCATACTTTTGCTCATTTATATATCCAATATATTGTTGCCATATTTCTTCTGGTTTATTTGATTTTTTTGTTATTACAACTGTTGCTATAGTTCCAATAATTGTTGCTATCACTACAATAGCTATAATTATCCACATTACAGTTTTCTTTTTCATTTTTTTCCTCCTTCGCTTGTGAAAATTTATTCAAATTTTCTCCAATTTTTATATTTGAATTTTATCATATTTTATTTTATTATTCAATTGTTTTAATCTTATTTTTCTATAAATTGTTACATGATAATAGCTATATGTCTTTTAGCTTAATTTTATCTTCTGAATGCAATTTTCCTGCTCTAGTTATACTATTATAACCATATTTTTGTTTTAAATTATCTACAACTTTATCAAGTTTTTCTTGTCTTTCGTTACATTTATTGTCAAATAGAGATATTTGCAAATTTTGCTTCTCTTCTAGACCATCAACTCTCATTCCTATTAATCTTATGAAAGTTCCTTGTCTATACATCTCTTCTAACAACTCTTTTGCTAAAGCATAAATTTCTTTCGTGCTAGAAGTTGGTGATGGCAATTTTCTTTGATGTGATTTGTCTTCAAAGTTCTTAGTTCTTAATTGCACATTTACCACATTAGCTAGCATTTCATATTTTCTTAATCTATATGTTACCTGTTCAGTTAGAGCCAATAACACCTCTTCTAATTTAGAAATATCACTTAAGTCAATTGGTAATGTTGTTGAATTACCTATTCCTTTTGGTTTTTCAAATTTATATTGAACTTCGGAATTATCAATTCCATTAGCATATTCCCACATCATTTTTCCATGCTTTCCAAACTTTTTAGTTAGCACTTGTTCATCTGCATGGGCCAATTGTCCTATTGTTTTTATTCCCATATTATATAATTTAGGAATTGTTTTTCTTCCTAACATTAGTAGGTCTGATATAGGCAAACACCACATTTTAGTTGGTATCTCATTCTCAAATAATGTATGAACTCTATCTGGCTTAGTAAAATCAGATGCCATTTTTGCTAATAATTTATTATGTGCTACTCCCACATTTACAGTAAACCCCAATTCTTCTTTTACTCTTTTATTTATTTCATATCCTTTTTCTAACAAACTTTTTCCCATTAAACAATTTGTCATGTCTAAAAAACATTCATCTATACTAAATCTTTCTATTTTATCTGTATATTGCAACAATAGCTGATATAACTGATTTGAATATTGTTTATACATCTTATAGTTTCCTGGATAGACTTTTAATTGAGGGCATTTCATTCTCGCTTGATATAGTGTTTCTCCTGTTGAAATTCCAAATATTTTGGCTTTGGGACTTTTTGCCAATACTATTCCAGACCTTCTATTCTCGTCCCCTCCTATTACTGATGGGACTTCTCTTATATCTAATTCACTTCCATGCTTTAACATTTCTACTGCCGTCCAGCTTAAAAAAGCATTGTTGACATCAACATGCAAGATTTGTCTCTCCATAATATCACCAAACTAATTATAAAACGTTTGTTTTTATTTGTCAACCAAATTATGTTTTTTTGTAAAATAAAAAAATAGCCAATAAGGTTTATAACACCCTATTGACTAATTTTTATTTTGCATAATCTACTACTCTAGTTTCTCTAATAATATTTACCTTTATTTGACCTGGATAATCCATTTCATCTTCAATTCTCTTAGATACGTCTCTTGCTAATAATGTCATTTTGTCATCTGAAATTTTGTCTGGTTTTACTATTATTCTAACTTCACGACCTGCTTGAATTGCAAATGATTTTTCAACTCCATCAAATGAATCTGCAATTGATTCAAGATTTTCTAGTCTCTTTATGTAAGCTTCTAATGTTTCTCTTCTTGCTCCCGGTCTTGATGCTGATATTGCGTCAGCAGCTTGTACCAATACGGCCTCTAATGTTTGAGGTTCTACATCTCCGTGATGAGCTTCTACTGCGTTTATTACTAATGGATTTTCTTTAAATTTCTTTAATATGTCTACACCTATCTGAACATGTGTACCTTCCATATCATGGTCTAAAGCTTTTCCAATATCATGTAATAATCCAGCTCTACGTGCAAGTTTTGCATCTAATCCAAGTTCTTCTGCCATTATTCTTGCTAGGTTTGAAACTTCTATTGAGTGATTTAATACATTTTGTCCATAACTTGTTCTGTATTTTAATTTTCCTATCAATTTAATAAGTTCTGGATTTAAACCAATTACTCCTGTTTCTAATGTTGCTCTTTCACCTTCTGATTTAATGGTTTCCATCAATTCTTCTTTAGCTTTTTCTACCATTTCTTCTATTTTTGCTGGATGAATTCTTCCATCATCAATTAATTTTTCAAGAGCTATTCTAGCAACCTCTCTTCTTAATGGGTCAAAACCTGATAGTATTACTGCTTCTGGTGTATCATCTATTATTAAATCTATTCCTGTAAGTGTTTCTAGTGCTCTTATGTTTCTACCTTCTCTACCAATAATTCTTCCTTTTATGTCATCTGATGGAAGTGGTACTATTGAGACTGTAGTTTCTGCAGAGTGGTCTGCCGCACATTTTTGAATTGCATAACTTATTGTTTCTTTTGCATTTTTCTTTGCTTCTTCTTTAGCTTTTTGTTCTAACTCTCTAATTAAAGCTGCCTTTTCAGCAGTTATCTCTTGCTCTACTGAACTTAATAATTGCTTTTTGGCTTCTTCTTTTGTTAAGTTAGCAACTTTTTGAAGTACTCCTAGCTGTTCTGCTTTTAAGTCCTCAATTTCTTTTTCCTTTTCTTTTAATTCACGTTCTTCTTTTTCTAATTCTCTTTCTTTCTTTTCAAAATTTTCTGAACGTTTTTCTAAGTTTTCTTCCTTTTGAATAATTCTACTTTCTTGTTTTTGAACTTCGCCTCTTCTTTCTTTAATCTCCTGATCTAATTCGTTTCTAGCATTCATAATTTCTTCTTTTGCCTTAATAATTTCTTCTTTTTTCAAATTTTCTGCTTCTATTTTTGCTAGGTCAACTAATCTTTTTGCTTCTTGTTCTGCTCCTTCTATTTTAGATTCAGCAATTTTTTTTCTTATTACCATTCCTACTGGTATTCCTATTGCTAATGAGATTAAGATAGCGGCTACTATGATTAAAGTATTCATAATCATACACCTCTTTCTTATTTAATTTTCAATGTTCGAATAAATATATCTTTTTTTACTTTAATTTTTTCATATATTTTTTCAACCTATTATATTTTATAATTATTATGGTCAACTGTCAAGGGCTTTCACATAATTATTTTAAATTTATGGTCCTTTTTATTATAAATTAAGGACTAGTCCTCACTTTAGTGTAGACTAGCCCTGTGAGGAGACGACTCACACTTGTTGCTTCCGCATCATGTGCGAACCGTCTTCCTCTCGTTCTAATTTTTATATTTGATTCTTTGGTTGAGCCCATTCTAGTGTATCGCTGTACAGGACTCAGTGCTACGATTTAGAAAAGTGAAACCCTAAAACCAATGCCGCTACCGTAATCCGGTCGCCTCGTAGTAGTAACGGCGGGCCGCTGGATTATCGCTGCCATTGCTGAGGTAACCGCCCCCACGAGAGACACAAGGATAGTCTAAAAAAGATCTATATTCTAGTGTCCACTCAAATACATTTCCGGCCAAATCATATATTCCTTGTTTACTAAATGTATCACTTGCTCCTGTTGATAATAATATACTAGAATTTGAACTTTTTGCTCCATATGCTCCACTTGTCCAACTAACACCATAATCAGTTGAATACTTTGAATTTTCATTTGTTATATTCCATAAATTATCCGTATAATTCCCCCAATTATTACCACTATCTTTATTTAATAAGTCTTCTTTAGATGTTGCTTTTTTCTCTAAATATTTTAATACTAAATCCCACTGCACTCCAAACATTAAACTACTTGTATAATTTCCTGACTCCATATTACTTGCTAATGTTTGCGCTTGACTACATGTTACATTATTATATGGATACGCATTTTGTTTTATTACTGGTGTTTCTGTTGGTGCTGTTGATGA
>CAKPLQ010000051.1 GCA_934167685.1 uncultured Clostridia bacterium
TAAAAATGCCTAAAAAGAATAATCGTCAAGGAAGAATTGATGAAGAATTTAGAAAAGAACTTAGTCAAATAATTAGTTATGATTTAAAAGAACCTAGTGTAACTGGGATGATTAGTGTTACTAGAGTAAAGGTTACACCAGATTTGAAATATGCAAAAGTGTCTGTTAGCATTTTGAATTCAAAAAATGTTAAAGAAACTTTAGCCGGCTTAAAAAAATCTTCTGGGTATTTGCGTTCAGAATTAGCAAAAAGAATCAATTTAAGAAATACACCAGAATTAGTATTTGAATTAGATGAATCTTTAGAATATGGAGCTAGAATAGATAGCATTTTAAATGATATTATGAAAGATAAAAATAATGGAGGAAATAACGAATAATGACATTAGATAATATATTAGAAGAAATAAAAAAAGCAGAAACAATTGTAGTTTTGTCACATGAATCACCTGATGGAGATGCTGTATCAAGCTCTCTTTCAGTGATGCATGCACTTGCACAGATAGGAAAAAAAGTAGATGTTGTAATTCCAGAGTATTCTAAAATATTTGAATTTTTACCTGGAGCAGAAAATATCTTGAAAAATGGAAAAGAAGAATCATATGATTTAGCTATATCAGTGGATTGTACCGATTTAAAGAGATTGGCAGGTGGGAATGAATATTTTGAAACTGCTAAAAGAACTATAGAAATAGACCACCATTCAGTAAATGCAATGTTTGCTGATTTGAACTATGTTGACCCTGTGGCACCTGCTTGTTGCCAAGTATTGGCTGCATTGTTTGAATATTACGGTATTCAAATAACACCTGAGCTAGCAACTTGTATTTTAACTGGAATTGTAACTGATACAGGTGGATTTCAATGGGGAGGCGTAAGTGCAGAAACATTTGAATTTGCTGCCGAGTTATTAAGAAAAGGAGCTAAGTTAAAAGATATTTGCAGAATTGCTCTAAGAAATAAAAGTAAGGCACATTGCGAATTAGAAAAAATTACATATGATAGATTAGAATTCTTTGAGAATGGTAAAATTTCATTTGCTTATTTGGCGTTGGAAGATTATGAAAAAGTAAAAGCAGAAATGGGCGATGATGAAGGGCTAGTAGAATTAATTAGAGACATTCAAGGTGTTGAAATTGCTATTTTATTAAAAGAAAAAGAAGGTGCAAATGGATATAAGGCATCTTTGCGTTCTCATGAAACTATTAATGTGTCAGATGTATGCATGATGCTTGGAGGCGGAGGACATAGAGGCGCAGCAGGTTGCTTTGTATCTGGAACTCTAGAACAAGCAAAAAATAAAATATTAAATGCAGCAAAACAAGGATTAAAAAAATAAGATGGATGGTATAATAATAATAAATAAACCTAAAAATTGCACATCTCATGATATTGTTAGAAAAGCTAAAAAAATATTGAATGAAAAAGTTGGACATACAGGTACATTAGACCCTAATGCTACAGGAGTATTGCCATTGCTTGTTGGAAAAGGAACACAAATTTCAAAATACATAATTAATCATGATAAAACATATGAAGCTGTTCTACAATTAGGCGAAAAGACAGATACTGCAGACATAGAAGGTGAAGTAATAGAAACAAAACCTGTTACTGTGGATTGTCTAAGAAAAGAATATGTGACAGCTGTGCTAAAAAAAATGGAGGGAAAACAGGAACAAATTCCTCCAATGTATTCTGCAATAAAAATAAATGGCAAGAAATTATATGAATATGCAAGAAAAGGTGAAATGGTTAAAATTGAGCCTAGAAAAATAGAAATTTATAGTCTAGAATTGATAAATATTAACGAAGTTGATAAACAAATTGAATTTAGAGTATCTTGTTCAAAAGGAACTTATATAAGAACCTTATGTGAAAACATAGCTGAAAAGCTTGGAACAGTGGGACATATGAAGGAACTTAAAAGAACTCAAGTAGGAGAGTTTAAAATAGATGATGCAATTACAATAGAAGAATTAGAACAAAAACAAACTTGCATTACAATTGAAGATTATTTTAGACAAAATGAAAATATTAATTTAAGTGAAAAAAAGTTGCAATTATTTTTAAATGGTGTAAAATTGACTTGGCCATTATCTGATGGTGTATATAAAATTTATAGTAATGAAAATTTTATTGGAATTGGAACTGTTAAAAATAATTTGCTTAAAAGAGATATTATAATATAAATTTTAACGACGCAAGATGGCTATTGTAATTCAAACACAGAGAAGGAGGATGAAAGAATGGAAAAATTCTATATAACAACACCAATATATTACCCAAGTGGAAAATTTCATATAGGAACCGCGTATACAACAGTATTAGCAGACACAATAAGACGATATAAAAAACTAAGAGGATATGATACATTCATGTTAACTGGAACAGATGAACATGGACAAAAAATAGAAACAGTGGCAAAAGAGCATGGAAAAACTCCACAAGAGCATGTTGACGAAATGGCTAAAATGGCAAAAGATTTATGGAAATTAATGGACATAAACTATGATTATTTTATAAGAACAACAGAGCCAAGGCATAAAAAAGCGGTTCAAGAAATCTTTGAATATTTTTTGCAAAAAGGTGACATATATAAAGGTGAATATGAGGGATGGTACTGTATGCCATGTGAAACATATTTTACAGAGACACAATTAGTTGATGGAAAATGTCCTGACTGTGGTAGAGAAGTAAGGTTAATGAAAGAAGAGGCATATTTCTTCAATATGAAAAAATATACAGAAAAGCTATTAAAATATTATGATGAACATCCAGATTTCATTCAACCTGAATATAGAAAAACTGAAATGATAAATAACTTTATAAAACCAGGGCTTGAAGACTTATGTGTAACAAGAACATCATTTGATTGGGGAATAAAAGTAAAATCAGATCCAAAACATGTAATATATGTATGGTTAGATGCATTGACTAATTATTTAACTGCATTAGGTTATACACAAGATGATGATGAACTATTTAAAAAATACTGGCCAGCAGATTTACAAATAATAGGAAAAGATATAGCGAGATTTCATTTAATATATTGGCCAATATTCTTAATGGCATTAGATTTACCGTTGCCAAAGAAAATATTAGTTCATAATTGGATAATGATGAAAGACGGAAAAATGTCAAAATCAAAAGGAAATGTTGTATATCCAGAAAAATTAATTAGCAGATATGGATTAGATGCAACAAGATATTTCTTATTAAGAGAAATGCAAACATCACAAGATGGATTATACACACCAGATGGATTTGTAGAAAGATATAATTCAGACTTGTGTAATGATTTAGGAAACTTAGTAAATAGGACAGTATCAATGGTAAATAAATACTTTGAAGGTAAAGTGCCAGAATACAATGGTACTCCAAATGAAGTAGATAAAGAATTTGAAGAGTTCACAAATATTCAAATTAAAAAAGTAGAAGAATTAATAGAAAAATATGAAATAGCTGATGCTTTAAAAGAATTATGGATACTAATTTCTAGAACAAATAAATATATAGATGAGACTAGACCATGGGAGCTTGCTAAAAATGAAGAGTCAGAAAAACTAGAATCTAGTATATATCATCTAATAGAAAATATAAGAAAAATAGGGATAATTCTATTACCATTTATGGAAAAAACAACTAAGAACTTATTAAATCAAATTGGAATAACAGAAGAATTTAAAACATGGGATAGCTTGTATGAATATAATAAATTAAAAGGCATTAAAGTGATTGAAAAAGGTGAACCACTATTTATGAGAAAAGATATTGAAGAGGAATTAGAATATTTAAGAAGCTAATTATTAGATAAAAGGTGGAAAAATGGATTTGATATCAATTAGAAGAAAATATAAAAATATAAGAAATATAATAATAGCAATTTGTATATTAGTATTAGTAATTATATTTGGATTAGTAATAAAAGAATTAAATAAAAAATCAAAATATCAAAAAGTCTACACATCATATGAGAATCAAATAAAACAACTTCAAGGTTCAGATGATGAAATTCATGTGAGCCTTGAAGAGAGTAAATCTAAGTTACCTCAACTAACAGAAGAGGGAAAAAATAACTTAGAAAATATATATCATTCTGATACCAAAAGAGTCTTTTTGACATTTGATGATGGACCATCAAAAACTGTAACACCAGTGGTTTTAGATACATTAAAAAAAGAAAATATTAAGGCAAC
Organism: uncultured Clostridia bacterium; assembly: GCA_934167685.1. Taxonomy (GTDB): domain Bacteria; phylum Bacillota; class Clostridia; order TANB77; family CAG-508; genus CAG-269. Next base: position 4,197 of record CAKPLQ010000051.1, read on the forward strand.
ATTCTTTTTGCTAGGAAGTAGAGTGGAACTTGAACCAGAACTTGTAAAACGCGAATACAAAGAAGGTCATTATTTGGCAAGCCATGGATATTCTCATGTATATTCACAGATATATGCTTCTCCACAAAGTGTAATTGATGAATATAATAAAAGTGTTACAGTAATTAGGAATGCAATAGGAGAACAGGAATACAACCCTCATTTATTTAGATTCCCAGGAGGATATTGGGGTGGAAAATATGCAGAAGTAAAAAAGCAAGCAAAACAATTGTTAGACCAAAATAATATTTTGCATATTGACTGGAATGCATTAACATCAGATGCAGCAGGGGCAAAAACAACAGAGCAGTTTATAGCAGAATTAGAGAAAACAGTTCCTAAGCATAATAGTGTAGTTGTATTGATGCATGATGCAGGAAATAAAAGTGCAACAGCAAATGCATTGCCAACAATAATTCAATATTTTAGAGATAGAGGGTTTGAATTTGAAAATTTCTATAGTATTATAAAGTAAAAGTATTGCAAAATGGAAAATATGTGATATAATATAAAAGCTATAAGAAGACAAGAAAGGAAGATTATAATGAATTGTAAAGTAGAAAAAACAGAAAAGGCAAATGAAGTAAAATTAGAAATTACAGTAGAAGCAGAAAAATTTGAAAATGCTATGAAAAAAGTATATTTTCAAAATGCAAAATACTTTAACATACCAGGTTTCAGAAAAGGAAAAGCACCAATGAATATAGTAGAAAAATATTATGGAGAGCAAATATTCTATGAAGATGCATTCAACGAAGTTGCAACTGAAGCCTATGATGAAGCTATAAAAGAAAACAAAATAGAAGCAGTAAGCAGACCAGAAGTAGATATAGCTCAAATGGAAAAAGGAAAAGACTTAATATTCACAGCAGTAGTACAAACAAAGCCAGAAGTTAAGCTTGGAAAATATAAAGGTGTAGAAATTGAAAAAATAGAATATAAAGCAGACAAAAAAGCAATTAATCATGAATTAGGACATATGCAAGAACATAATTCAAGACTAATAACAGTTGATGATAGACCATTAGAAAATGGAGATACAGCAACAATCGATTTCGAAGGATTTGTTGACGGAGTTGCATTTGATGGTGGAAAAGCAGAAGGTCATGAATTAGAAATAGGAAGTGGAGCATTTATCCCAGGATTTGAAGAACAATTAGTTGGAATGGAAATTGATGGAGAAAAAGAAATCAAAGTAACATTTCCAAAAGAATATTTCTCAAAAGACTTAGCAGGAAAAGATGCTACATTCAAAGTAAAATTACATGAAATAAAGAAAAAAGAATTACCAGAATTAGATGATGAATTTGCCAAAGATGTTAGTGAATTTGATACACTTGAAGAATTAAAGAAAAGTATCAAAGAAAAGTTAACAAAAAATAATGAACAAAGAGCAAAATATGAAACAGAAGATGCAGCAATTAAAGCTGTATGTGAAGATTCAAAATTAGATATTCCATCAGGAATGATTGAACTAGAAATAGACAATATGTTAAAAGACTTTGAACAAAGACTTGCATATCAAGGACTAAATCTAGAACAATACCTAAAAATGTTAGGAAAAACTGAAGAAGAAGTAAGAAAAGAATATGAGCCACAAGCTATAGAAGCAATAAAATCAAGACTTGTATTAGAAGCTATAATAAAAGCTGAAAAAATCGAAGCAAGTGAAGATGAAATAAAAGCAAAAATGGAAGAAATGGCTAAAAGCTATGGAAAAGATGTAGAAGAATTAAGCAAAAATGAAAACTTAAAAGAATATTTAGCAGAAGGAATAAAATCAGAAAAAGCATTAGAATTCATAGTAGCAAATGCAAAATTCACAGAAAAGAAAAAAGAAACAAAAAAAACAACTAGCAAGAAATAATAGCTAAAAAGGGGGCAAATTGGTAAAGCATTAATTTGTGCCCTTTTATTTTTTGAAAATGTGCACCGATGAGAACCGGTCCCAACGGTGCAGTAGTTGCACAGAGAAAATGCACGGCAGAGAACCGGTCTCATCCGTGCAATATAAAGGAGGAAAAGTATGATAGAAAGAGATAGTTTAGTACCATATGTAGTTGAACAAACAAGTAAAGGAGAAAGGTCTTACGACATTTTCTCAAGATTATTAAAAGATAGAATAATATTTTTAGGAGAAGATGTAAATCCAACATCTGCAAGTTTAATAATTGCACAATTATTATTCTTAGAATCAGAAGATCCAGATAAAGAAATATTTTTATATATTAACTCACCTGGAGGTTCTATTACAGATGGAATGGGAATTGTTGATACAATGAATTACATTAAATGTCCTGTTTCAACAATATGTGTTGGTTTAGCTGCAAGTTTTGGTGCAGTTTTACTAGCAAATGGTGAAAAAGGAAAAAGATATGCTACACCAAATTCAGAAATATTAATACATCAACCATTGATAGGAGGTCAAGGTGGAGGAATTTCTGGCCAAGCTACAGAAATCAAAATTCACGCAGACCACATGATAAGAACAAGAGAAAAATTAAATAAATTGTTAAGCGAAAAAACAGGTCAATCTATAGAAACAATCGAAAGAGATACAGAAAGAGACCACTATATGACGGCTCAAGAAGCTTTAGAATATGGGCTTATTGATGGAATTATGGATAAAAGAATTTAGTTCTAAATATAGTCACATTTTTAGTTAAACATTAATAGAATTCAATAAAATAAGAAAAGGAGAAGTATAGATGGCAAGAAATGATACACCTAAAGGTGTAAAATGTTCATTTTGTGGTAAAACACAAGAAAGTGTAAAGAAAATTGTTGCAGGTCCTGGTGTATATATTTGTAATGAATGTATAGGATTATGTAATGAAATAATTGAAAGCGAGTTTTATGATGAAGATGATGATGCTTACACTTTAGCTGGATTAGACCAGATACCAAGCCCTAGAGAGATAAAAGATATATTAGACCAATATGTAATTGGTCAAGATGAAGCAAAAAAGACACTGTCAGTTGCTGTATATAACCATTATAAAAGAATCGCAAATGAAGAAGAAATGATGACTAAACATGAAAAAAATGATGATGATGTAGAAATACAAAAAAGTAATATATTATTATTAGGACCAACTGGTTGTGGAAAAACTTTGTTAGCAAGTACTCTTGCAAAAATATTAAATGTTCCTTTTGCTATAGCAGATGCTACAACACTTACAGAGGCTGGATATGTTGGAGAAGATGTTGAAAATATTCTTCTAAAATTAATTCAAGCTGCTGATGGTGATATAGAAAAAGCAGAAAAAGGAATAATCTATATAGATGAGATTGA
>CAKPLQ010000052.1 GCA_934167685.1 uncultured Clostridia bacterium
CACTACCTGTATTTGTTACTGTTATCTTATATTCAATTACGTCTCCAGCTTGAACCTTTGCATCTAATTCAAGATTTTCTTTGTCTCTTTTAATACCAATAACTTCTTTTATTACTTTGATATCTGCTGTATCTTTTTTATCTGGATTTGTAGGAACTCCTCCAACTGTTGCAACATTTTCAATTTTTCCGCTTATATCTTTTACTTCTACAATAAATGTTCTTTCGATTGTCTCATTAGCTCCTAATTCAACATTCCATGAAATTTGTTTTCTATTATCAATTGTTGTTGTTATTTTTCCAGCATCTGTTACAGAACTTTCTATTAATTCTGTTCCTACTGGTACTGTATCTTCTATTGTTGTTTTTCCAGAAATATCTCCTGTATTTGTAGCTGTTATAGTATATTTTATTTTGTCTCCTAATTTTGCTACCTCTAGACCATCTTTTACTTCAACATTATTTCTTTCTATTATTTTGCTTGATTTTTTAGCATTTATAATTGATGTTTTTTCTTCATTACTTTCTTTACCGTTAACTATTGCTGCATTTGATATTGTACCTGTTGCATTTTCGTTAACTTTTACTGTAAATTTAACTTCTATTGATTCTTTTGCTGGCACAGTTACTATCCATTTTAACCCTATAACTGTATCATTCTTTAATATTGTTGTTCCTGAATTTTGAGCATCATCAATAGAAACAAAAGTTGTTTGCTCTGGAACTTTGTCTGTAATTTCTATATCTTTTAACTCTTGTTCTCCATTATTAGTAACTTTAATTGTATATGTAATATTTTTGTTTGCATATACTAATTTATCTTCACCTACACCAGTTGTAGCTGTTTTTTCAACTGTAAAATCCGGTGTTTGTGGTATTATTCTATCTGCTACTGCAGAATTTACAGCAATAACACTTGATGGTGTCCACCAATCCCAGAAATCTCTTGATACAAGTTTTTCTTGTTCTTCTACTCTTGTTACTGTTGTTTCACCAACTTGATTTACATCTGTATTTGTTGTTACTTCTGTATTATTTGTAGCATTTGCTGTATTTGGATTATTATTTGCTCCTGTGTTATTTTCATTATTTCCAGCATTTTCATTATTATTTGCTACTGTATTATTTTCAGTATTTCCATTATCATTTGCTACTGTGTTATTTTCATTATTTCCAGCATTTTCATTATTATTTGCTACTGTATTATTTTCAGTATTCTCATTATCATTTGCTGTGGTATTATCTTCGTTTGCTTTATTTTCTTCCGCTGTTTGTGTTTCACTAGATGATTGGCTTCCATCAACAGCTTCTGTCCTACCTTTATCAGCTAAGAATATTCCTACTGATAAACCAGCTATAAACAACAAAACTATAACAGTTACTATTGCTATAATAGTTTTTTTGCTTACGGTATTTGATTTATCCGCCATTTTAATTCCCCCCTAATTAAACTATATTTCTTGTGCCTTTAATATTAGTCTTTGCTTGTTACCATTTGTGCATGTAATTAATGTTACTTCTCTTACATTTTCATCTTTAGGTAACAATATATTCACATCATTTGGTGTTGTAGTAAAAATATCGTATATTTTATATTGTATTGTTTGCCCCTCTAAATCTGTTAATTCTACAATATCACCTTTAATAAGATTTTTAGTTTTTCCAAACATTGTTCCACTTTTATTGTTATGACCCGCAATTGATAAATTTCCATAATCGTTTACTTTTTCGCCCCAATATTTTATTATAGAAACTTTCATTGGTTCTTTTGCATTTTCTGGGTCTATATTCCCAATTTCTAATATTGGATATTCAATGTTTATTTTAGGAATTTTAACTATTCCTATTACTTTATAGCCTTTATATTCTAATTGCTCTTGTGACTTTTCTGTATTTTCTGAAAAATCAATGTTACTAAAAGCTTCTACTGTTTCTTGGCTTTCTTTTTCATTTTCATATTCGCCTAAATATTTATAAGCTATCATTCCAATTACCACAATTGCAACTATTAATAACATACTAAAAATCACTTTGTATATTTTTAATTTTAGACTATTTTTGCTCATCTTTTTTATTTAATCTTTTCATTCTAATAAATACTACTACTAATGCTAATACTACTACAGCTAGTAAAACTATTAGTGCAATACTATCATATGTTATTGGTAGTCTTGTGGTTTCTTGTGTTTTTATTTGTTCTTTTACTGCATTTGGTGCATAATCATAATATTCTTGTAAGAATTGTGCATCTACTGTTGTTTCACCATCTTTTGCAACCTTCTTTAAAAATACTATATATTTATCTCCAACACCATTACTTTGTTCTGTTGATTCTGGTTGTTTTACTTCCATATTTTCAACTTTTTGCCAATTTGCTTCATTAACTAGTTTTGAGTATAAATCATAGAATTGTTCATTTTCTTGAACTTTTTCATACATATCCATTCCGTCATATTCTTTGTTTAGTTTTTCTGCTAATTCTACTAGTTCTGCATACTCTTCAGAATCTGTTGTTTTTACTCTTTGATAATAATATGTAGCATCTTTGCTATCTGTGATTTTTACATATCCAGCTTTTGCGACTTCTTTTACGCCGTCTATGTTTTCATCTCTAACTGGTTCTGTTGATTCTGTATTTTCTTTAGATGTGGATACTTCTACTGCTATTCTTTTTGTTGTATTTTCTATTAAATTTATGTTTTCCTTGGTTAGTGAGTTCCCTAGATTTATTTGAACTCCATTTAGAACTAAATTTTCTTCTTCATCTTTTGCCCACATATAAATTGGTTCGTTTTTTAATTTTTCATAAGTTTCGGCATCTAAAAATGCACATTTATTTCCTCCCAAATCTGAGATTGAATTAATATAAGATAAATCCATTTCGTTTGGATTAGCATTATTTGTAAATGCATACTTAAAATTTTTGTCTGTGTAGTCTTTAATATATATCATATACTCATTTTCTTGAGTGTTTACTACAGAGACATTTTCGTTTGTCGCTAGAACTACTATTGGTGTTATTACTATAATGAAAATAATAGCAAAAGCACCAAATAATTTGATGATTTTTTTGTTCATCATATGCTCCACCCCTTTATATTATTATTTTTTACGGCATCATTATATTATATTTTTAGGCCTTTGTAAATACTTTTTTTGGAAATTTCTCCAAAAAAGAAGAAGAAAAGTCCACTCAACTTTTCTTCTTTTTCTTTATTTTTCAATCCATTTAACTAAATCCATATTTTCACTATCAAGTATCATTTCATTTTGAGGCATAACTCTAAATGAATATCCATAATTTCCACCTGTAGTTAATTTGATTTTAGCAACATAATAGTATTTTCTATTTTCTTCTTTTCCTTCCATTCTCATTGGAATTATTTGAACATCTTGCACTGTTCCATTTTCTAAAAACTTTCCATAATATACTTCAACTCTAACTGATTCTGGTTCAATGTTAGGTAATGTTACCGCACATCTTACTTCTATTTCTGCACCTGCATCTACTGTAATATTATCTGCATTGTTTTCAACTTGTTCAATTTGTATATCTTTCCAATTTGAATACATATTAGCTTTCCAAGCGTCAAATTCAGTTACTCTGTTTAAATCACTATAATATTTTTTAGTTAAATTACATAATGGCATATATAATTTATTTGTATAATCAACTAACATTCTAGCAGTACTATATTGACCTCCTGTAGAGATTATTGAGTTTTTCATATATTCCATCCATGTTCTTGAAATTCCATTTTTATCTTTATTATAATATGTTGGAATAATTTTATTTTCCAATGTGTAATATATGCTATCACTATCAGCTATATCTTGTTCTTCGTATGATGAGTATTCTTTATTAGTTCCAATTGACCATCCATTTTTTTGGTTATATCCTTCTGCCCACCAGCCATCTAGTACGCTAAAGTTTACTACTCCATTTACAGAAGCTTTTTGTCCACTTGTTCCAGATGCTTCCATTGGCCTTCTTGGATTGTTCAACCATACATCAACACCACTTACCATATATCTTGATATTTCTATATTGTAATTTTCTAATATAAATATCTTTCCTTTAAATTGTGGTTTCATTGATATTTCGTGAATATATTTAATTAATTCTGCTCCTTCTCTATCTGCAGGGTGTGCTTTTCCTGCAAATATTAATTGAAGTGGTCTATTTTCATCATTTAAGATTTGTGTTATTCTTTCTAAATCTTTAAATATTAATGTTGCTCTTTTATATGTTGCAAATCTTCTTGCAAATCCTATCGTTAAAGCATTTGGATTTAGTTTTGATGTCATTTCGTTTATTTCATCATAACTTACACCTTCACGTCTTAATCTTTTTGTTACATTTTCTTTTACCAAGGCTAACAATTTTACTTTTCTTTCAAGATGAATTTCCCATAATTTATCATCTGGAATTGTTCTTATTTTCTCCCATACTGAATTTTCATGAATATTATCTTGCCAATATGGTATTAAATATTTGTTGTATAGTTCTTTTAATTTTGGAGCTAACCATGTGCATGTGTGAACACCATTTGTTACATATGTTATTGGAGATTCGCTTGGAGCTATATGTGGCCATACATCGGCAAATAACTCTCTTGATACTTCTCCATGCAATTTACTTACACCGTTTTTCTTTCCTGCAATTTTTAATGCAAATATTCCCATGTTGAATCCTGGTTCTAGTCCTTCACAAGGTTTCATTCCTAATTTTAAGAACTCTTCTCTTGTTAATCCTAATCTTGGCCAGAAGTCTTTAAAATATTTTTCTACCAATCCAGTTGGGAATATGTCATTTCCAGCTGGTACTGGTGTATGTGTTGTAAATACTGTTTTTGATGATGCTATATCCCTTGCTACATTAAATGATACTTGTTTTTCTTTTATTGTGTTTTTTATTAACTCTAAATTTAAGAATGCAGAATGTCCTTCGTTCATATGATATACTGTTGGATTTAATCCTAATCTTCTTAATAGATTTACTCCTCCCATACCAAGTATTATTTCTTGCCTAATTCTCATTTCTTGGTCTCCACCATATAAGCGAGCTGTTGTATCTCTATCTTCATCATTGTTTATGTCTATATCGGAATCCATTAAGTATAATTTAATTCTTCCTACATTTATTTCCCATACTTTTAGATATATTCTTCTTTTAGGGAATTTTATATATAACATTAAGTCATTTCCATCTACATCTTTTACTGGATTTATTGGCAAATCATATAAGTCTAAGTCTCTATATTCCGGTCTTTGCATTCCATATCTATCTATTATTTGGTTAAAATATCCGTTTTTATATAGTAAACCTACTGCCACAAGTGGAATTCCTAAATCACTTGCTGATTTTAAATGGTCCCCTGATAATATTCCAAGTCCTCCAGAATATATTGCTATTGTTTGATCTAAGCCATATTCTGCTGAAAAATATGCTATTAAATCATTTCTGTTGTCTGGATATTTTGAATTGAACCATGTATTTTTACTTCCCATATATGCATCAAAATTGCTTACTATTTTGTCATATTCTTTTACAAATGCTAAATCTCTTGAGGCATTTTCTAGCTTCTCTTGTGCTACTAATTTTAAGAATTTTACTGGGTTTTTATTGCATCTTTCCCATAAATCTATATCTATCATTTTGAATAATCTTAAAAATTCTGTGTTCCAAGACCACCATAAATTATTTGCTATTTCTGTTATTCTTCCTATTCTTTTTGGTAATTGTGGATTTACTGTTATTCTATTGAATACATACATTTTTATTTTTCCTCCTATGTTTTTTATACTACTCTTAATGAGTATTTTTTTCTTTTTGTTAATCACAATTATTATCTACTACTTTTCTTTTTTTGTCAATATTTAGTTGCCAGTTTTTAATTTTTTTATTGACTAGTGGCATTGTTTTCTTCTGTTGTATTACTTGTGGTATTATTTGTAGTACTATTTGTCGAGCTATTAGTATTAGCATTACTATTATTAGTATTTGAATTTGTATTACCATTATTGGTATTAGTATTTGAGTTCGTGCTTGTATTTGTATTCGTATTTGTCTTATTTGTATTCGTATTTGTCTTATTTGTATTTTCTGTACTAGTGTTATTAGTAGTATTTGTTGTATTTTTATTTGGTTGTGTTTCAGTTTCATTTGTAGTATTTTTAGGTGTTGATGTTGTTTGCTGAGTTTGTTGTATATCAACTTGTTGTGGGTCAACAGCATCAATATCATGTGTAATATCTTGAATTGTATCTTGTTTATTTGGTTTTGTTTCTTTTTGTTCTTGTTTTAATTCTATACCAGAATGTTTATCACATAATTGTGGTACAGTATTTTTCAAGAAATATTCTGTATATACATTTGTGCATCCCGTTGTAGCAACTTTTCCAGTATCAGCACATATATTGCAACTATATACTGAACTTGGCTTTTCATATGTTGCACTCTTTAATCCTGCATGAATTTTAGACATTACATTTGCCCATAATAATCCTGCCGGATTTCTTTTATTAAATTCTATTGTTTCATTTTCATCAAACCCATACCAGGTAGCCGCTGTGTAATATGGCGTAAAGCCACAAAGCCATCTATCATAGTTTTCATCTGTCGTTCCTGTTTTGGCAGATACATCAACACCCGAAATTTTACAATATGATGCGGTTCCTTTTGTTCCTTGCACTGGTTGAGTTAATATTTCTTTAACTATATATGCAACCTCTTTTGAAACCACTCTTCTTTTGCTTTGCTTTGCTTTTAAAATAGTTACTTGGGCATTATTATTTGCGGTTGTATAAAAAGTAGGTTCTATATACACACCATCATTTGCAATCATAGCATAACCTGCAGCCATTTCTAATGGACTTATTCCTTTTTGCAATCCTCCTAATGCTAATACAAGTGTTTCATCCTCTTTAGTTAATGAGCTTATGCCCATCTTTTTTAAATAATTGATAGAGTTGATTGGTTTTAATTCTTGCATTATTTCTACAAACGGAATATTTTGTGAAGATTCTACAGCTCTTCTTACTGTTATTTCTCCTAATGGTTTATTATAATCTGTTGGATGATAACCATTTGCAAAGTCTTGTTCACTATCATCATATATAGATGCTGCTGTAATTATTTTTTTATCTATTGCTGGTATTAATACTGATAGTGGTTTTATAGAAGAACCTGTTTGTCTAACACTCTGTGTTGCCCTATTTAATGGTCTTACTTCTGTTTTCTTTCCTAGGCCTCCCACACATCCTATAACATTTCCTGTAGTGTGGTCTATAATTACCATCGCAGCTTGTGATGGACTTCCTCCATCTTTTTTAGATTGTATTTGATATTTTGATTTTTCAAATTCTTTTTCTGTTGTTTCTTG
>CAKPLQ010000053.1 GCA_934167685.1 uncultured Clostridia bacterium
CAAAAAATGCACCGCAGGGACCGGTTCTCTGCCGTGCAGTAGGAGAGTGAAATGTTAGAAAAAAGTAAATTTACAAAGATTGATGAAGAATTTATATGTGAAAATTGTGGAAAAAAGGTTCCTAAACTTGGGTATACATGTAGGAACCATTGCCCATATTGTTTGCACTCTAAACATTTGGATATTAATCCAGGTGATAGGGCTGAAACTTGCCATGGGATATTAGAACCTATTGGACTTGAAACTAATTCTAAAAAAGGGTATGTTATTGTCTTTAGATGCCAAAAGTGTGGGGCAATAAGAAAAAATAAGGTTGCAGAAGATGATAATATGGATGAAGTGATAAGGTTAAGTACTTTAAACAAATAAAAAAACGCTTTGTGTTTAAGCGTTTTTTTCTATGCTCTTTTAACTTTTCCGTTTTTTAAACATTTTGCACATACATGGATTTTTTTGATTTCTCCATCAACATCAGCTTTTACTGTTCTTAAGTTTGGTTTCCAAGTACGTGGTGCTCTTTTACTTATATGAGAACGAGTTATACTTAATTTATTTCCATGAATCGCTGTTTTTTCACAAATTGCACATTTTGCCATGATTAAATACACCTCCTATTTTTATTTTATAAACATGACTAATACTAAGTTTATCATACTATTTATAAAAATACAAGTGTTTTTGAAAAAAATTGTTATAGAGATAAAATTTTTGCATATAATTTTACCAAATAGGAGGCTCTTTATGAAAAAAATTAAAATTATTTTTGGTATAATATCTATTATATTAGTATGCTGTATAAGTTATCCATGCTTTAGTTTTTCAGGAAATTACACTTGGACGGTTTCTTCGCCAGTGATTCCAACTTCAGGTACTCTTTCTGAAACTACAGAAGCTGTAACTGATAATTTTTTGAATCTAGATGCGGGGGCAGCAATTTTAATTGAACAAACAACTGGGCAAATATTGTATCAGCACAATATTCATGAACGTTTACATCCCGCAAGTGTTACCAAAATTATGAGTCTTTTACTAATTATGGAGGCCTTGGATAGTGGAAAAATAACTCTTGATACTCAAGTTCCTTGTAGTAGTAACGCTGCAAATATGGGAGGCTCACAGATTTGGCTAGATACTACCGAAACTTTAAGTGTTAATGATATGTTAAAAGCAATTGCAGTAGTTAGTGCTAATGACTGTGTTACAGCAATGGCTGAATATATTGGCGGAACAGAAGAAAATTTTGTTCAAATGATGAATAATAAAGCTAAAGAACTTGGAATGAATGATACAACTTTTAAAAATTGTCATGGACTTGATGAAGATGAACATTTGACTTCTGCATATGATATAGCATTAATGTCAAGAGAACTATTAATGAAGCATCCTACTATAACTAATTATTCAACAATTTGGACAGATACTTTAAGAGATGGCAAGTCTGCGCTTTCAAATACTAATAAATTAGTTAGAAATTATTCTGGATGTACTGGATTAAAAACGGGTTCTACATCGCTTGCACTCTTTAACCTTTCAGCGTCTGCCACAAGAGATGGTTTGTCACTAATTGCAGTTATCATGAAGGCACCTACTTCTGCCTTACGATTTAGCAATGCAAGTACTTTATTAGATTATGGATTTAATAACTATTCCTATAAGTCTTTTGGAAATCAAGGAGATATTGTTAAAAATATTAGTGTTACCAAAGGTGTTTCTAGTAATGTAAATGTAGTTTATGAGAATTCACCAGCCTTTTTAGTAAAAAAGGGAGAAGAGTCTGGTATAACTTATGAAATTTCTTTGTCAGACTCTATTCAAGCGCCTGTTGAAAAAGGGCAAAAAATTGGGACAATTACGTATTCACTAAATGGAAACAATATTAATACTGTTAATTTGGTGGCAGATGATAAAATTGAGAAAATTGATATATTTAATATGTCTAAACTTATTTTAAGCAAATGGTTTAATCTATTAAGAGTTTAAATGTTAGGAACTATAAATAACTCAAAAAGGATGTCAAAATTGGCATCCTTTTTGAGTTTAATAAAGTAAAGTGATTTTACTACCATTTTTCTTGATAAAACCATCATCAACCAAAAGCTTAAATTCTCTCATCATAGCGCTTCTATCAACACTTAAAAAGTCGGCTAAATCAGTATATGAAAATGGCAATATAAATGTTTTTTGCAAAGAACCTTTTGATAAAATATCGAAATACGAAAGAATTTTACTTCTAGTAGTTCTTTTGGTAAGTAATTCGATTCGTAAATTTAATTCTATAATATTATTTAGAAAAAGTTCGCTTAAGTTACTTGTAAGAGTTCTATGAAAATCACAATTGCGCTTGCATTTGGTAAGTAAGGTATCATAAGTGAAAAATAGAATTTCTGAATTTTTGTGTGCAAGTGCAAAAAGTTCATTATTGGTATTTGCAGGGTAGAACACTTCGCCAAAAACATCACTTTCAACAAAATGGCTAATAATTGTTTTATTTCCATTAACATCATACCTTATTAAATCTACTTCGCCAGAAAGAACTATACAAAGTTGATTGCGTTTTTCTATATATGTTGTGACTACATCACCTTTAACAAATTTTTTTATTTGAACTCTATCACAATTATGCTTAAAATTTTCTATAAAAATTTTTTTGTCGAAATTAGTATCCATAAAAAATGCCTCCAAATTATCAAAATCATGTGTACCAAAAGTTACAAAATTCAACATAATAATTATACTAAAAATTATGAAATTTTGAAATTATTATATTTCATTTTTGTCGCTTTTGCAACAGTTTTTTGAAAAAATAAATGTATAATGAGAACGGACAATAAATAAAAACAAAAGTTACAAAAATGCGCAAATGGCTGAAAATAAAGCTTTTTAAACAAGAAAGGAAATGGGGTAAGATGAAAGTTATTAAAAGAGACGGAAGAACAATTGATTTTGATAGGAACAAAGTAGAAGTTGCAATTCAAAAGGCAAATAAAGAGGTAAGAGGAAAAGAAAAAGCGACAAAACAAGAAATTGATGAGATTATTGAATATATAGAAGAACTAGGCAAAAAAAGAATGCTTGTTGAAGATATTCAAGATGTAATAGAAGAAAAATTAATGGAATTTGATAAATATGAATTAGCTAAAAAATATATTGTTTATAGATATACAAGAGCATTGGTTAGAAAATCAAACACAACAGATGAATCAATATTAGGATTAATTAGAAACGAAAACAAAGAATTAGCAGAAGAAAATTCAAATAAAAATACAATGTTGGCTTCAACGCAAAGAGATTATATTGCGGGAGAAGTTTCAAGAGACTTAACTAGAAGAATGTTATTGCCAGAAAAAATATCAAAAGCACATGAAGACGGAATCTTACACTTCCATGATGCCGATTATTTTGTTCAACCAATATTTAATTGTTGCTTAATTAATATAGGAGACATGTTAGATAATGGAACAGCAATGAACGGAAAAATGATAGAAAGTCCAAAAAGTTTCCAAGTAGCATGTACTGTTACAACTCAAATAATAGCAGCGGTAGCAAGTAATCAATATGGTGGACAATCTGTAGATATGAAGCATTTAGGAAAATATTTAAGAAGAAGCCATGATAAATTTCAAAAGAAACTAACAGAAAAATATGGTGGAAAGCTTTCGAAACAAGTGATTAGTGATATGGTAAAAGATAGAGTAAAAGAAGAGCTTTCAGCAGGAGTACAAACAATTCAATACCAAATAAATACATTAATGACAACAAATGGTCAATCTCCATTTGTAACCTTATTCTTACACTTAGAGCCAGATGATGAATATATAGAAGAAAATGCAATGATAATAGAAGAAATTTTAAAACAAAGAATAGAAGGAATCAAAAATGAAGTTGGAGTATATGTAACACCAGCATTCCCAAAATTAGTATATGTTTTAGATGAACACAATTGTTTAAAAGGCGGAAAATATGATTATTTGACAAAATTAGCTGTAAAATGTTCAGCAAAGAGAATGTACCCAGACTACATATCAGCTAAGAAAATGAAAGAAAATTATGAAGGAAATGTATTTAGTCCTATGGGATGCAGAAGTTTCTTGATTCCATGGAAAGATGAAAATGGAAATTATAAATTCGAAGGAAGATTCAACCAAGGTGTAGTAAGTATCAATTTACCACAAATTGCTATAATTTCACAAGGTGATGAAGAAAAATTCTGGAAGTTATTTGATGAGAGACTAGAACTTTGTAGAGAAGCTTTAATGTGCAGACATTATGCATTATTAGGAACAACATCAGATATATCACCAATTCATTGGCAAAATGGTGCAATAGCACGTTTGAAAAAAGGAGAGAAAATTGATAAATATCTAAAAGATGGATATTCAACATTGTCTTTAGGATATATAGGAATATATGAAGCTACAAAACTAATAAAAGGAGTTTCTCATACAACTCCAGAAGGACATGATTTTGCAATAAAAATTATGAAATATTTAAAAGATAGAACAAATATATGGAGAAAAGAAACTGGATTAGGATTCTCATTATATGGAACTCCAGCAGAGTCTCTATGTTATAGATTTGCTCGTATTGATAAAGAAAAATTTGGAAGTATACAAGATGTTACAGACAAAGGATATTATACAAATTCATATCATGTTGATGTTAGAGAAAAGATTGATGCTTTCCATAAATTGAAATTCGAAAGTGAATTCCAGCCATTATCAGCAGGAGGAGCTATTTCTTATGTAGAAGTTCCGAATATGAAAAATAATTTACCAGCACTTGAAGAAGTTGTTAAATTTATTTATGATAATATCCAATATGCTGAATTTAATACTAAATCTGATTATTGCCACGTTTGCGGATATGATGGAGAAATGATTATTAATGAAAATAATGAATGGGAATGTCCTCAATGTGGAAATAAAGACCATTCTAAAATGAATGTAGTTCGCCGTACTTGCGGATATTTAGGAGAGAATTTCTGGAATGTAGGAAAGACAAAAGAAATTAAATCTAGAGTTTTACATTTATAATAAATTTTAGCTGTACTAAGAAATTTAGTGCAGCTTTTATAGTTGCAATTCACAATCGCATTCGCTTCGCTCATTTGGTCGCTTACGCGGTATTTCAAAAACAATATAGTATTAATTTCTAAATATAGTATTCTATAAGTTATAAATTACAATATGAAAAAGATAAAAAAATTACGAAAAAATTAGCAAAAACACTTGACAAGTGCTAAAAAGTATTGTATCATAATATACGAAATTAGCAAACAACAAAACAGAGTGCTAAAATGAACTAACAATTCCTAAAAAGAGGAGGAATAAAAAGTGTTAGAAGAAAGAAAAAAAAGAGTATTACAAGCAATAGTAGAAGAATATATTCAAACAGCAGAACCTGTAAGTTCAAATGCAATAATGAATCTAGAAGGGTTAGAATGTAGTAGTGCCACAATAAGAAATGAAATGGCAGATTTAGAAAAAATGGGATACTTAGAAAAACCACATACATCAGCTGGAAGAGTACCATCAGCCAAAGGATATAGATACTATGTAGATGAGCTATTGCAGGAAGATAAAATAACATTAGATGAAATAAAATATATTAGTGAAAAACTAGAAACAAAAGTAAATGAACTAGAAGAAATAACAAAAATAGCATCAAATACAATATCAGAAATAACGCATTATACAACAGTTTCGATAGGACCGAGTTCAGATGTTCAAAAAATAGAAAATATAAAATTCGTATTATTAAGTTCTAGAATGATGATGGCTGTTATATTAACAGACTCTGGTTTAGTAAAAGAAACAATAATAAAATTTGATGAAGATATTACAGAAAATCAAGTGCAAACATTAAGTTATATGTTTAACAACAAATTAAAAGGTGAGCCTATAACCAAAATAGATAAACCATTAGAAAAATATTTGGTAGAAGAAATGAGTTATAGTGTAAATTTAATAAAGCCTATTATAGAGCAGATGAAAAAGGTAGTTGAAGAGGAAAGTGTGCATTTGGAAGGTGCAAATAAATTATTTGAATTACCAGAATTCAACAGTTTAGAAGTTGCTAAAAACTTTGTAAATATATTAGATGAAAAAGATTTAATGGCAGATATGTTAAATACAGGATTTGCCAAAGATATAAATGTATATATAGGCGAAGAAAATGAAAAAGAAGAATTAAAAGACTTTAGTGTAGTAACATTCAAACATAGAATAGGAAATAAAGATTTGGGAACAATTGGAATAATAGGACCTAAAAGAATGGATTATGCAAAAGTAATTTCTGTAATGAAATACATTAGTAAAAAACTAAATAATGAAGAAGACTCAAAAGATGATATAAAATAAAGAAAGAAGGTATAAAATGGAAAAAGACGAAAAAGTTGAAGAAGTTGAAAACAAAGAAGAAAAGGATTGCATAATAGACCCAAAGCAACAAGAGCTTGATGAGTTAAATGACAGATACAAAAGAGTTATGGCAGAATTTGAAAACTATAAGAAAAGAAGTAGCAAAGAACGTGAAACACTATATAATTCAATACTTGGGGATATAGTGGAAGTGTTCTTACCAATAGTAGATAATCTTGAAAATGCTTTAAAAGTTGAAACACAAGATACAGAATACAAAAAAGGCATAGAACTAGTATTAAAACAATTTAAAGATGTATTAAAAGCAAAAGGAGTTGAAGAAATTCCGGCTGTTGGAGAAACTTTTGATCCAAGTTTACACGAGGCGGTAAGTAGTATTCAAGACTCAAATAAAAATGCACAAGAAATTGTGCAAGAATATAGAAAGGGTTATAAAATAGGCTCAAGGGTTATACGCCATTCTATGGTTGTAGTGGCTAATTAAAATTAAAAGCACTAATCTGCACTTTTAATGCTAATTAAAGAATAAAATAAATAGTTATTAATTTTAAAAAATATATAAAGTCAGCGTATATCTTGAAAAGAAAGATGTGTCCCCTGACTTAAAGTAGAAGAAAGGAAGTAATTAATTATGGGAAAAATAATAGGAATCGATTTAGGAACAACAAATTCATGTGTAGCAGTAATG
>CAKPLQ010000054.1 GCA_934167685.1 uncultured Clostridia bacterium
GGAAGAGTAAAAGACCTTCCAGGTGTTAGATACCACATCATTAGAGGAACATTAGATACTGCAGGAGTTAAAGACAGAATGCAAGCTCGTTCTAAGTATGGGGCTAAAAAACCAAAAAAATAAAAAAATAAACTAAATTATGCATTTTGCACATTTTCGACATCTATTGCAAACTTCGGCATACAAACGTATAGCCTCACCTTGCAATAAACATCAAAAATGCACAATATACCTAATTTATTTAATTTTTTGAATTAATCAGATTAGTGCGCACAATTTACTAAATTAAGGTACTTAAATTTAGAATAGATTATGTAGCACTATACGGGAAAGATATACTTTCCAGAGTAACTTAGATACCTTATGGGTATCAAAAAAAGAAAAGGAGTGAAGAATAGTGCCAAGAAGAGGATATATAGCAAAAAGAGATGTATTACCAGATCCAATTTATAATAGCAAAGTTGTTACAAAATTAATTAATAACATAATGTTAGATGGTAAAAAATCAGTTGCTCAAGGTATAGTATATGATGCTTTTGATATAATAAAAGAAAAAGAAGGAAAAAATCCTTTAGAAGTATTTGAAGCAGCATTAGAAAATGTTATGCCAGTTCTTGAAGTTAAAGCAAGAAGAGTTGGTGGAGCAACATACCAAGTACCATTAGAAATTAGACCTGAAAGAAGACAAACTTTAGGTTTAAGATGGTTAGTAAACTATGCTAGAAACAGACATGAAAAAACTATGGCTGAAAAATTAGCTGGTGAAATCATGGATGCTGTTAACGGAAACGGTGGAGCATTCAAGAAGAAAGAAGATACACATAGAATGGCAGAAGCTAATAAGGCTTTCGCACACTATAAATGGTAAAATTTCGATAAAAGGAGGGAAATATTAATATGGCAGGAAGAGCATACCCATTAGAGAGAACAAGAAATATAGGAATAATGGCTCACATTGATGCTGGTAAAACAACAACAACAGAGAGAATATTATTCTATACAGGTAAAACACATAAAATAGGAGAAGTTCACGAAGGTGCTGCTACAATGGACTGGATGGAACAAGAACAAGAAAGAGGTATTACAATTACATCTGCTGCAACAACATGTTTCTGGAAAAACAATAGAATCAACATTATTGATACACCAGGACACGTAGACTTTACAGTAGAAGTACAAAGATCTTTAAGAGTTCTTGACGGAGCAGTTACAGTATTAGCAGCTAAAGGTGGAGTTCAACCACAAACAGAAACAGTATGGAGACAAGCTGACAAATATCAAGTACCAAGAATGGTATATGTAAATAAAATGGATATTGTAGGTGCAAACTTTATGCTTTGTGTTGACCAATTGAAAAATAGATTACGTGCTAACCCAGTACCAATCCAATTACCAATTGGTGCAGAAGACCAATTTAAAGGAATAGTTGATTTAATTAAAATGAGAGCCTTCATCCATAAAGATGATTTAGGAAAAGAAATTGAAGAAACAGATATTCCAGAAGATATGGTAGAAGATGCAAAAAAATGGAGAACAGCTATGATAGAATCAGCATGTGAACAAGATGAAGAATTAATGATGAAATATTTAGAAGGTGAAGAACCATCTGAAGAAGAAATCAAAAAAGCATTAAGAAAAGGAACAATAGCTAACGCAATAGTTCCAGTAACATGTGGATCTTCATATAAAAATAAAGGTGTACAAGAACTATTAAATGCAATAGTTGACTTTATGCCATCACCACTTGATATACCACATATCAAAGGTGAAACATTAGATGGTGAACCAACAGAAGCAAAAACTTCTGATAGCGAACCATTTGCAGCATTAGCATTTAAAATTGCAACAGACCCATTTGTTGGAAAATTATGCTTCTTTAGAGTATATTCAGGAGTATTAGAAACAGGGTCAACAGTTTTAAATTCTAGCAAAGATAAAAAAGAAAGAGTTGGAAGAATTCTACAAATGCACTCAAATCACAGAGAAGATATTGAAAAAGTATATGCTGGAGATATTGCAGCTGCAGTAGGATTAAAAGATGTTACAACTGGAAATACTTTATGTGATCCAGATCATCCAATAATTCTAGAATCAATGGAATTCCCTGAACCAGTTATTGATATTGCTATTGAGCCAAAAGATAAAGCAGCTCAAGAAAAAATGGGAATAGCTTTAGCAAAATTAGCTGAAGAAGACCCAACATTCAAAGCATATACAAATCAAGAAACAGGTCAAACAATTATCGCAGGTATGGGTGAGTTACACTTAGACATAATTGTAGATAGATTAAAGAGAGAATTCAAAGTAGAATGTAATGTAGGTAAACCACAAGTTGCTTACAAAGAAACAATCAGAAATAAAGTAAAAGTTCAAGGTAAATTTATTCGTCAATCTGGTGGTAAAGGACAATACGGTGACGTATGGTTTGAAATGGAACCACTAGAACCAGGAAAAGGAATTGAATTCGAAAGCAAAATCGTTGGAGGAGCAGTTCCAAAAGAATATATTAAACCAATTGAACAAGGTATGAGAGAAGCTGCTGAAAGTGGTATCTTAGCTGGATATCCAGTAATCGACTTCAAAGTATCATTAGTTGATGGTTCTTACCATGAAGTTGACTCATCAGAAATGGCATTCAAGATTGCTGCATCTATGGCATTCAAAGAAGGATGTAAACAAGCTAAATCAGTTATCTTAGAGCCAATTATGAAAGTTGAAATAACAGTACCAGAAGAATACATGGGAGATGTTATTGGAGACGTAAACTCTAGACGTGGTAGAATGGAAGGTATGGATGCAAATGATGGAATGCAAGAAATACATGCATTTATTCCATTATCAGAAATGTTTGGATATGCAACAGACTTACGTTCAAAAACACAAGGTAGAGGTTCATACTCTATGGAACCATCTCATTATGAAGAAGTTCCAAAATCAGTACTTGAAACAATTGTTGCTTCAAGAAAAAAAGCTGAATAATTTCTATTGATTTAGAAAAAGTGCTTGCATTTTTAATAAATATGTTATAAAATACAGGTGCGTAAAAAAGTTATTAATATTAAAAAATATATATGGTGAGAAAATCACCTATAAAAATAAGGAGGAATAAAAAATGGCAAAAGCAAAATTTGAAAGAACAAAGCCACACGTTAACATCGGTACAATCGGACACGTTGACCATGGAAAAACAACAACAACTGCTGCTATCACAAAATATTTATCATTATTAGGAAAAGCTAAATTCGAAGCTTATGATGAAATTGATGGAGCACCAGAAGAAAAAGCAAGAGGAATCACAATCAACACAGCTCACGTAGAATATGAAACAGATAAAAGACACTACGCTCACGTAGACTGCCCAGGACATGCTGACTATGTTAAAAACATGATTACAGGTGCAGCTCAAATGGATGGTGCAATATTAGTTGTATCAGCAGCTGATGGTCCAATGCCACAAACAAGAGAACACATCTTATTAGCTAGACAAGTAGGTGTTAAATACATCGTTGTTTACTTAAATAAATGTGATATGGTTGATGACCCAGAATTATTAGAATTAGTTGAAATGGAAGTTAGAGACTTATTATCAGAATATGGTTTCCCAGGAGATGATATTCCAGTAATAAAAGGTTCTTCATTAGCAGTTCTAGAAAGCACATCAACAAATCCAGATGATGAAGTTTACAAACCAATGAAAGAATTAATGGAAGCTGTTGATAGCTATATCCCAACACCAGAAAGACCAATCGATCAACCATTCTTAATGCCAGTTGAAGACGTATTCACAATTACAGGACGTGGAACAGTTGCAACAGGTAGAGTAGAAAGAGGTCAAGTAAAATTACAAGACGAAGTTGAAATTATCGGTCTTACAACAGAAAGAAGAAAAACTGTTGTTACAGGTGTAGAAATGTTCAGAAAATTATTAGATCAAGCTGAAGCTGGAGATAATATCGGAACATTATTAAGAGGTATTGATAGAAAAGACATCGAAAGAGGTCAAGTACTATGTAAACCAGGAACAATTCATCCACATACAAAATTCACATCAGAAGTATACGTTTTAACTAAAGATGAAGGTGGAAGACATACTCCATTCTTCAACGGATACAGACCACAATTCTATTTCAGAACAACAGACGTAACAGGTGTTATCGAATTACCTGCTGGAACAGAAATGGTTATGCCAGGAGATAACGTATCAATGACAATCGAATTAATCACACCTATCGCTATCGAAAAAGGATTAAGATTCGCTATTCGTGAAGGTGGTAGAACAGTTGGTTCAGGTGTTGTTGCTGATATCATCGAATAATATATGAATTAATATAAAGGAAGTCAAGAAATTGGCTTCTTTTTTTGGTGTATATTACAATTATATGACAAAAAGGTTAAAAATATATTACATTAACATAAAAATTGACAAAAAATGTTTCAAATGTTATAATATAACTAGTGTTTTGTGAAAACAAAATGAAAGGAGAAGAATATGGGAATAAAAGAAGATATTGCACAAGAGTTGAATGGATATGTTGAAAAATTTGAACATTATGATAATGTAACATTAAAAGCCATTGAGAAAATGGGAGATGAACATAAAGAAAAAATTGAAAAATTTAATGAAAAATGGGGAGAAGATATATTTCCACCAGATAAGCCAATTAGAGATGCAGAAAAACAAAGATTAACTGAAGAAGCAGAAAGAATAAAAGAAGAAAAACAAGAAGAGAATGCAAAAACAAAAAGATTAGAAAGTGAATTAAAAGGCACAGTTAATCAATGGAAAAGTAAAGTTGAAGAAAGAAGAGCAGTATTAATAGAATATTATAATAATAGAGATAAATATATAGAAGAAAAAGCAATTTTACAAAAAGAGTTAGATTCACAAAAAGAAGGAATTGCGTTATGGGAGAAGAATGGAATCAATCCAAATGATTCTTTATATCAAAGACGTAAAAATGTTATAATTCCTAATTTAGAAAAACAAATTAATGAATTAAATGAAAAATTAGATTCAGAAGCAATAAGAAATGAATATACTGAACTAGGAAAATTAGAAAAAAATTTAGTATCTATACAAAAACATGATAGAAAACATATGATACCAGAGTTGCAGGAGATTTTTGAAGTAAAAGAAACAATAAAACCAGAACCAGTAGAACCAGAGCCAGTAGAACCAGAACCGGTAAAACCAGAGCCAGTAATACCAGAACCAGTAGAACCAGAGCCAGTAGAACCAGAACCGGTAAAACCAGAGCCAGTAATACCTGAACCAGTAAAACCGGAACCAGTAGAACCAGAACCGGTAAAACCAGAGCCTGTAATACCTGAACCAGTAAAACCAGAACCGGTAAAACCAGAACCAGTAAAATTTGAACCAGAAATAATTATACCTGGGCAAGCTATAAACAATAAATTACAAGATTCAGGAGAAAAATTACCTGGAATTCAAAAAAATCCAAGAGATAATATGAAAAATAATAATACTATGACAAAAGAAGAAAATACAGGAATTAAAAAGATTATTGTTATAGGCAGAAAAATCCAATTTGAAGATAAAGATGGAAATTTAAAAGAAATTGCAAATTCTAAAGAATTTTTTGCTGAATACAAAAAAGACCTTAAGGTTGTGTATACAGATTTAGAAGGAATTCTTGAGAATGATGAGCTTGCAGTAAGAGATTTAGACCCACTTGTTGCATATACTTTTAGAGAAGCTTTAGAAAACAAAATGTTATCAGAGGAAGAAGTTGGAAAGGCAATCTCTGCTATAGGAGAAGGTTCTAAAGAAAAACTAAATAAAGTGCTTAATATTAAATGGGATATGAAGGATATATCAAAAGGGGCTTTCTGGCCATGGAATAGAAATAATAGAAACAATATGGCAAGATGGGCGAGTAGAAATAAAGATATTATGGAGATTGTTGGAGAATATGAACCAAATCCATTTAAAAAATTTTTTGAAAAAGCAATAAAAGCATTTCCAAAAAGAGAAAAACAAGAGCAAATAACAGATGGAAGTGAAAAATCTGCAACACAAGATTCAGAGAAAGAGTTTAGAAATTCTAAAGTTGTTTCTAGTGAAAAATTAAATACAAATGAGCCAGAAAAAACACTAAGTGAAATGATGGCAGAAAAAATCACGAAGTCACAAAGTTCAGAAAAAGACAGATAAAAAATAAGAGCATTGGCTCTTATTTTTTTGCTAAAACTATTGCAATTTTAAGAAAACAATAATAAAATAGAAACATCACGAATAATCATAAATATAAATAAGACCAAAAGAAAGGGAATGAGGCAAGACATGAATATATTGTTAGATGCAATGGGTGGAGATAATGCCCCAGATGCAAATATAAAAGGAGCATTAAAAGCTATAAATCAAGTAAAAGCAGAAGTAACATTAATAGGAAAAGAAGATATCATCAGAAGTAAAATAAAAGAATTTACAGGAAAAGAAGTAGAAGAAATATCTACAAGATTAAAAATAAGAAATGCAACAGAAACAATAGAAATGGAAGAACAGCCAACAGTAGCAATAAAACATAAAAAAGATTCGTCAATGGTAGTAGGTTTTAAAATGCTAAAAGAAGGAAAAGGGGATGTATTTATTTCTGCCGGAAATTCAGGTGCCTTATTAGCAGGGGCTACTTTACTTGTAGGAAGAATAAAAGGAATAGATAGACCAGCATTAGCAGGAATATTACCTGCATATAAAAGCCAATTATTACTTATAGATTCTGGTTCAAATACGAACTGTAAGCCAATTAATTTATTACAATTTGCCCAAATGTCAACAATATATTTAAGAAACACATTTGGAATAGAGCATCCTGCAATTGGTTTATTAAATATAGGAACGGAAGAGACT
>CAKPLQ010000055.1 GCA_934167685.1 uncultured Clostridia bacterium
GATGCACAAAAAACAATAACAAATGTTGCAACAGCAAATGGAACAGACAGTAATCCAGTACCAGTAACACCAGAAAAATCAAATCCAAGTATGAGTGTAGTAAAAGAAGCAGATAAAACAACAGTAAAAGCAGGAGACATAGTAAACTACACAATCAAAGTAACAAATACAGGAAATGTAACATTAACAAATGTATCAGTAACAGATAAAATAACATTAGCAGCAGGAGAAGAAACATTAGATATATATTCAGATGCAGAATATAAAAATAAAGTTACAGAAATCGCACAATTAAAAGTTGGAGAAGAAGTAACATTATATGCAAAATATGAAGTAACACAAGCTGATATAGATGCACAAAAAACAATAACAAATGTTGCAACAGCAAATGGAACAGACAGTAATCCAGTACCAGTAACACCAGAAAATAAATTTGGATATAGAGTAGAATATTATTATGAAAATGATGAGCAAAATGTACAAGGAGCAGTTATTGTAGATGGAAAAGTATTTGTACTTAATGAAAATGAAACTATATATAGTAGTGAAGATGTTACTTTTGGAGATATAATAACAGATTATGATGACAAAACAATTACAGGATATGAATTCTATAAGGTAACACCAACAAATACTGCAGACCCAACAAAATCAGCATTAGTTATTACAGCTAATGAAGAAAACAATGTAATAAAAGTTTACTATGTTAAAAAGACATATACTTATAAAGTAGAACATTATATTCAAAACTTAGATGGTACATGGCCAGAAAAACCAGAAGATACAAATACAATAGATAATGTAAAATATGGTGATATTGCAGGATATGAAGAAAATTCATATACAGGATTTACTTTTGATAATACATTAACAAAACCAGAAAATGGAATTATAGATGGAAATGGTAATATAACAGTACCTGATAATAATAATTTAGTAATAAAATTATATTATACAAGAAATAAATATCAATATGTAGTAAATTATTTGAAATTAGGAACAGCTGAAGTGTTACATGAACAAAAAGTAGAAAGCGATATACCATTCGGAACAGTTATAACAAGTTCTAATGAAATAATTGATATACCAGGATATAATTACCATCATGTAGATCCAAATAGCATAACAATAGCAGCAGAAGGTAATGTTATAAATATTTATTATACTGAAAATATAAGAACAGCACAAATAGTTGAAAAATCTACAACAATAAGAAAAACAAACTTAGTTTTAGTATTAGACTTATCATCAAGTATGGAAGATGGAACTACAAGATTAAAGGATGCTAAAGCTGCAGCTAATAATTTTATAGACCAAATATATAATAATAAAAATATATCAGGAATAAATATAAAAGTAGTAACATTCAATACAAGAAATCCAATTATAGAAGGAGTAAAAGAATGTCAAAATGACGACCATTATGAGAGAGCTGGCTTTGGCTGGAGAGAGCATAAATCAAATGGTAATAGTAATGAATACGATGGTTGTGTAAGAATTAATGGTAGATGGTATTCAGAAACAAGAACAGAGGCTTATTCTGGAACACAAGTATTACCAACAACATTAGACAAGGACACTGCAACAAATTATGATGAGGCACAAACATTAAAAACAGCAATAAGTAATATATATATTCCAGAACAATATAAAAAAGGAGGTTATGGAACTCATATATATGCAGCATTACAAGAAGCAAATACACAAATAAATAATCTAAAACAAGAGTATGCAAATAATGATAATGTGGTAGTATTTTTAGGTGATGGAAAACCAACAGGAACAAATTATTCTGGATATGGTGATAATTCGATTGCAAATATACAATCTGCTGCTGGAACATTAAAAAATAATGCAGTAGTATATTGTATAAGATTGGGAAATGAAGCACAGAATTCAACAGTATTTGGAGATATTGCAACAAGTTCAGATACAATAATAGACGCAAATAACGAAGGAGAATTAATTAAGGGATTTAAAGCAATAACATCAAAAGAAAACACAAGAAAGGATACAGCAAATAGTTCAAATGGAATTATTACTATAGAAGCAGATTTAGATACAACAAAACCTATAGAAGTAACGAAACCTGATGGAACTACAGTAACATATAATTCAGTTGAAGAATTAAATGCAAGTGGATTTATAAGCTATAATACAGCAAATAAAACATTTACATGGAATGTACTAAATTACCCAAATAACATTACATTAAATATTAGTTATTCAGTTAATTAATTTATAACTACAGTAAGTGATAGTCACACAAAAGTATAGGTGTGACTATTACTTTGGAAAAAAGGAATGAAAGACATGCCAAAACATTTAAAAAATAAAGAAAAAAGAATAAATATAAAAAAAATTATATTTTTAATTGTAATATTACTTTTTTTAATTTTGGGATTATGGAAAAATAGAATTACTATAAAACGAGCTTTTAGTAAAATTAATGATGAAGTTAAAATAGAAGATGAAACTACAGTAGAGAATGAAAGATTAGTATTAAAAAGTAAATATGAAAAAAACAAAGAAAGAAAAATAATATATACTTTTAAAGAGAATGTATTAAATGAAATTAATATAATTGAAAAATATACATCAAGAGAAGAGTATGATAAAGAAAAAGAAGGTTATTCTAAAAATAAAAACATTGAACTTATAAAAAATAATGATGAAAAAATGATGATATATTATAAAAAGAGTAAATTAAAAGATGATGAAGGACTATCATATGAACAGATTTATAAAAAATATATGGGAATTATAGGAGCATATGAAGTCTTATAAAATAAAAGATGAAGTTTAAGTAAGAGCTTCATCTTTTATTTTATATATTGAAAATCTAAAGTGTAATCAATTTGTGAGTATAATCTAAATTACCAATAGAATCATATTCATAGCCCAAAGTATAAACATTTGTGGCCCAAATATCTTTTTCAAGCATAAGCTTTAAATTTTTGTTTGAATTATTATCCATAAATTTCTTTACAGAAGAGATAATAGTTAATTTGCGATTATGTTTAGAAATTTCACTAATTAATTTGCGTCCTTTGCTATTAAAACCTAAAATTCTAATATAAGGTTTTGTAGTTTTGGAAATTTGCATATCTTTTTTAGTAATACCAAGAAGGGCATATAAAAAGATGCGTTTTAATCTGGTTTGAGTATATCGTTTTGTGTTAATAATAGATAATAATTCAGTAATAGTATTACATTGGTTAACCGCTGATTTAATAGCAAATTCAAGGCCTTCTGAGACATCTGGGAGATTAGCTATTTCATCAATAGACATCTTTCTTAAAGTATAAATAATAGTTTTATCAAGTTCTGAAATATTTCTAACAATATGACCATTTTCTAAGCAATCTTGCAAAATATTAAATGAAGTTTCTGGCATAAAATTTTGTAATATACTAATATCATGAGATTGACATAGATTACGGATAGATGTAGCACTTGCAAATCCAGAATCTAACGGAATTGAGTCATCATTATAAGCAGAGCCTTCTCTTTTTATAGTGATAGGATGAATATTACTTTTTTGTCTATCTAAGGCTTTCAAGTATTCAATTCCTAAAATATTATTAGGTGAAGAAAGCACATTATTAAATCTACGAATATCATTTAAATACATCATTAAAGCACGTTCACGAGCTTTAGGAAATGATACACCTCTAGAAAGTTCATGAGATAATAGAGTTTTATATTCTGATGGCTCATTAGTTAATACATCTGTAACTTCACTTAAAATAGAAATATCATTACATTCACTTCCAAAAGACATAAAATCAACTATTCCAAGAGAATCTAAAATTTTAACAGCACCAGAAGCAAAGTTCTCAGCACTAGAGATTGCATAAATTGTAGGAAGCTCTATTACTAAGTCTATTCCGTTTTCTATAGCCATTTGTGTTCTAGACCATTTATCAATGATAGATGCATCACCTCTTTGAGTGAAATTACCAGACATTACAGCTATTGTATAATCAGCTTCGACTAACTTTTGTGATTCAGTTAAATGGTGCAAATGACCGTTATGGAATGGATTGTACTCAGCGACAATCCCTAAAACATTACTCATTAAAACCTCCTAAAATATATTGAAAATTTCTCGAATTATTGGTATAATTTTATCACAAATATATAAAAAAACAAGAGGCAATTTATAAAAAATGGAGGAAATAAAATGTCAGAAAAGATTATAATATATACAGATGGGGCATGTTCTGGTAATCCTGGGCCAGGAGGCTGGGGAGCAATATTGATGTAT
The DNA here is from genome assembly GCA_934167685.1 of uncultured Clostridia bacterium. Taxonomy (GTDB): domain Bacteria; phylum Bacillota; class Clostridia; order TANB77; family CAG-508; genus CAG-269. The sequence continues at coordinate 4,271 of CAKPLQ010000055.1, forward strand.
AAAGATGCAAAAAAAGAAATTTCTGGAGGAATGAAGCAAACAACTAATAATATCATGGAAGTTACAGCTGTTATCGAAGCTCTAAAATGTTTAAAGGTTGAAAGTGATGTCCAAGTTTATAGTGACAGTGCATATACAGTAAATGCTTTTAAACAGAGGTGGATATATAATTGGATGAAAAATGGTTGGAAAACAGCTAGTGGTTCAGCAGTGAAAAATAAAGAACTTTGGCAAGAGTTATATGCTCTAACTCAAAAACATAAAGTTGAATTTATAAAGGTTAAAGGTCATGCTGATAATGAATATAATAATCGATGTGATGAAATGGCACGAGAGGCAATAAATAAATTTACTGTATAAAAAATTCCAATTTGTATAAAATAATAGAAATTTTATGCAAAGGGTGATTAGATGAAAAAGAAGATAATTAGATTTGTTGCAGTAATGTTAATAGTTATTTCTTTTATAGCAGTATTGGCAATGAAAAATACAGAGGTATTAGCATTGTCTAAATATGGCTCAAGAGGAAGTGAAGTACGAACAATACAAGACAAATTAAAAAGATGGGGATATTACACCGGAAGTGTTGATGGAATATATGGAAGTCAAACAGTATCTGCTGTAAAGAAATTTCAACAAAAAAATGGACTTACAGTAGATGGAATTGCAGGAACGAAAACATTAAATGCAATGGGCATAATGACGAGTTCATCTTCAAGTAGTTCTTCAAGTAATAATTCATCAAATGTAAATTTATTAGCAAAAGCGATATATGGAGAAGCTAGAGGAGAACCATATACAGGACAAGTTGCAGTAGGTGCTGTAATTTTAAATAGAGTAAAAAGTAGTAAATTTCCTAATACTATTGCAGGAGTAATATATCAAAGTGGTGCTTTTGATGCTGTTTCTGATGGACAGATAAATTTAAACCCAGATAGCACAGCCAAAAAAGCGGCACAAGATGCTTTAAATGGTTGGGATCCATCATATGGAGCAATCTATTATTTTAATCCAAGTACTGCTACCAATAAATGGATTTGGTCAAGACCACTTACTGTAACAATTGGAAAACATAGATTTTGTAAATAAAAAAGACCTAGATTTTTCTAGGTCAATTATTTTATCTTTTTAATCTAATTAATATTGCAATACCTAATAAAATTAATAAAACTCCAACGACAACTAAAGCTATACATAAAATGTTAGTTAATTCTAAATCAAAGTCAGAAGTAGTTACTGTTGATGATAAAGTAGAAGAACTAGTATTAGAAGTGCTTGGTGTGCTAGTGCTTGATGTATTAGTGTTAGAAGTATTAGTATTAGATGTATTAGTGCTTGATGTATCGGTATTGGATGTGTTAGTGTTTGTAGTATTCATATTAACTGCAGCAAAAGTATATGAACAATTGAATATTGCTATTAATAATACTACGAAAATAATAATAAACTTCAAAGATTTTGACATTTGTAAATACCTCCTGTATAATGTATAAATTTACAACTTAATTCTTAAACTATAATATCAAAGTTATAAAAAAATGTCAATAAAAAATAAAAAGTTGTTATAAACTATTGCAAAATGGAATAATATTATATATAATAGTCACAAATCCTGGAGATATAACTATATTTTCAGTTGCCTTTATTTGAAATGAGGTAGTATTATGAAAAAATTTTTATCAAATTACAAATCAACGATAATTCTTTTAGTTGCTATTATCGTTGGTGCAATCGTAGGAATTATATTCCAAGAAAAAGCAACTATATTGCAACCTTTAGGAGACATATTTTTAAATCTATTATTAGTTATCATTGTACCACTTATTTTTTTAACAATAACAACATCCATTGCAAAAATGGAAAATCCAAAAAGACTTGGAAAGATTATGATTACAATTATTGCAGTTTTTGCAGTAACTTCGCTAATAGCAGTATTAGTTGGTTTTGCTAGTACATATTTTGTAAAACTAGTTAATACAGAAGATGGAGAAAAAATAAAAACATCGTTAGAAGATACTGTAGGTGAAGAGCAATCAGAAGAAGATGATATGACAATTGCAGACAGAACAGTTCAATTATTAACTGTTAACGATTTTAGCAAATTATTATCAAAAGAAAATATAATAGCAATTTTAGTTGCATCAATAATTTGTGGAATAGCAATAAG
>CAKPLQ010000056.1 GCA_934167685.1 uncultured Clostridia bacterium
AATTCCTCTGTTGTCTCAATTTCTTTTGTTTTTCGATATATACAAACATTTTTCGCAATCTGCCTAGAAAATCGCTCTTCACCATATTCATAAATAATATTTGCTAGTTTTTCTTCTGAATAATTATTTACTACATCTTTTGCTGTTAATGATTGTGTTTTATCCATTCTCATATCTAGCTCATTATTTCCTAAATAGCTGAATCCTCTTTCTCTTTCGTCTAATTGATATGATGAAACACCCAAATCTAATAGTATTCCATCGACCTCTTCTATTCCTAGATTTTCTAATATTTCTTCAATCTCATCATGGTTTCCATGCACATATTTTACATTTTGGAATTCTTTTAGATTTTCTTTTGCTGCATTTAATGCCTCTGTATCTCTATCTATTCCAATGAGTAAACCTTCAGGTGATAATTGTTTTAAAATTTGCTTGCTATGCCCTGCTCCACCTAAAGTTCCATCTACATATATTCCATTTGATTTTATATTTAATCCTTTAATTGTTTCTTCTAACAATACTGGTTTATGCTTAAATTCCAATTTTACACCTCTTTTTTATTAATTGCTATTACAGCTGAAGTTCGATATTTCCCTTCAGCTGTGCTTTTTATACTTCTTTTGTTTCTTGGAATTTATCTTTAGCAATTTTGTCTTTTGTATTTTAAATTTTTTCTTTAGTGTGATTTCTTTTGTACTTTTGTCTTTAGTATCTTTATATAAACTTTTGCAAGTTATATACCTAACATTGTCATATTCTCTGCAATTTCATCTGCAGAAATGTTTTCATCACATTTTCGCCAAATTTCTTTATCCCAAATTTCTAATCTTGTTCCAACTCCTACTATTACAGCATCTTTTTCTAGCTTTGCTGCAACTCTTAAATTTGATGGTATTAAAAATCTTCCTTGCTTGTCTATCTCACATTCTGTTGCTCCAGATAAGAAAAATCTAACAAAATTTCTTGCATTTTTGTCTGATAGTGGAAGTGCTTTTAGTTTTGCTTCAAAATTCAACCATTCATTCTGAGAAAATACGAATAAACATCCATCTAAACCTTTAGTAATAATGAATTTTTCACCAATGTCTTGTCTTAACTTGGCTGGCATTATCATTCTACCTTTTGCGTCTAAAGAGTGCTCGTATTCACCAATTAACAATTGAACTTCACCTCATCTTTCTTATTTTGATGTTATCACATACTTTATCAAGCCATATCATGACGCACCACTTTGCACCACTTCTTACCACTTCGATACCATAATAATACATTTCATATTTTTTTGCAAGTGTTTTTTATAAATTTTTTTAATTTTTCTTATTTTAAATTTTTAACTAAAAGAACAAAAGCAAAAAAACAGATAACATTTTTTAATGTTACCTGCTTATTTTCTAATAATTTTCTGCTTTTATTTCAAAATATGCTTTTGGATGTGCACATACTGGGCATACTTCTGGTGCTTTTGTTCCAACTACAATATGTCCGCAATTTCTGCATTTCCATATTTTAACTTCTCCGGCTTCAAATACTTTTCCTTCTTTTACATTTTCTAATAATTTTTTATATCTTTCTTCATGTTCTTTTTCAATTTTTCCTACTTCTGTAAATAAATACGCAATTCTATCAAAACCTTCTTCTTTAGCTTCTTTTGCCATTCTTTCATACATATCTGTCCATTCAAAATTTTCGCCTTCTGCTGCTGCAGCTAAATTATCTATTGTTGATGGAATTTCTCCTCCGTTTAATAATTTAAACCATAATTTAGCATGTTCTTTTTCATTATCTGCTGTTTCTTGGAATATTGCAGCTATTTGCTCATATCCTTCTTTTTTAGCTTTACTTGCAAAATAAGTATATTTATTTCTTGCTTGTGACTCACCTGCAAAAGCTTCCATTAAATTTTTTTCTGTTTTTGTTCCTTTTAATTCCATTATTATTCCTCCCTTTCTTTAATTGAATTATAAAAATTAGTTGTTGTTGCACTAACATATGGTACTACATAGATATAAGCAATTCCAAATGTTATTGCTCCTAAAATGTACCACCAAAAGAAAGATAGTTGTAATACAAACAAATCAAATTTGTGTCCATCCATTATTTCTTTACTATTATTTAATGCTTCACGTGCTGTAAGTTCTGGATTATCTGCTAGAATATATGGAGCCATAGCATAAGAAAATACTTTTATAATTCCTGGTATTATAAATAATAATGACCATAAGAATGTAAATATATATGTTATAATACTTAACCATACTGCTTTTCCTGTAATATTAAATCCATTAAATAAATCTCCAATTGAAATTTCTTCATTTTTTGCAAGTTTTAAATATATCATACATAAAGAAATTTCAAATGCTGATGTTATTATTAATGTTCCTATTGGACCTAAAACTGGTATAAAAGCACATGCTCCTCCTATCACTCCAACTATTAGCATCATTACAAATAAAATGCCGATTTTTCCACTAATCTGTTCTTTTGCTGCAGATTTTAATTCAATTCTTGTCATATTTAATTCCTCCCCTTTTATTTTCTACTTAAATTTTATTCTATTTTTATATTTCTGTCAATGTTTTTTGGTAACTATATTAATTTTTCTAATTCTTTTATTTTATCCCTAATTTCGGCAGCCTTCTCAAATTCCATTTTGCTTGCATATTCAAGCATTTCATCTGTTAATTTATTTATAGTATCTTTAATATCCTCTTCTTTTTCTAATTTGTATTCAACTCCAATGTTCTCAGTTTGAATTGCTCTAATTGAATCTCTAACAGATTTTTTAATTGTTGTTGGTGTTATATTATGTTCTTTATTGTATGCCTCTTGAATTCCACGTCTTCTGTTTGTCTCTTTTATTGCTTTTTCCATTGAATCTGTAAGCTCATCTGCATACATTATAACTGTTCCATCTGTGTTTCTTGCAGCACGTCCTATTGTTTGAATTAGTGAACGCTCTGAACGCAAAAATCCTTCTTTATCTGCATCAAGTATTGCTACTAATGAAACTTCTGGAATATCCAATCCCTCTCTTAACAAGTTTATTCCCACTAAAACATCAAATTCTCCTAAACGTAACTTACGAATTATTTCCATTCTTTCTAATGCTTTCGTGTCTGAATGTATATAATTTACTTTAATGTCTAAACTTTTTAAATATTCTGTTAAGTCCTCTGCCATTTTTTTGGTTAATGTTGTTACCAAAACTCTTTCTTTTCTTTCTACTCTAATTCTAATTTGTTCTAATAAATCGTCTATCTGATTAGTTACTGGTTTTACTTCTATTTTAGGGTCAAGTAAGCCTGTTGGTCTAATAATTTGTTCTACAACATTGTCTTTTGCATGCTCTTTCTCATAATCTGCTGGTGTTGCACTTACAAATACAACTTGATTTATTCTTTCTTCAAATTCATTAAATGTAAGTGGCCTATTATCAAATGCGGATGGAAGCCTAAATCCATATTTTACAAGTGATTCTTTTCTTGCTCTGTCTCCATTATACATTGCTCTAACTTGTGGAATTGTTGCATGTGATTCATCTATTAATAGTAAAAAGTCCTTTGGGAAATAATCAAATAGTGTGAATGGTGGACTTCCTGGTTCTCTTCCACTAATATGTCTTGAATAGTTCTCTATTCCTTGGCAAAATCCAGTTTCTTTCATCATTTCTATGTCGAAATTTGTTCTTTCCTGGATACGCTGTGCTTCTATTAATTTATTTTCTTTTTTAAAATATTCTACTCTTTCTTCCATTTCTTGTTCAATAGTCTTTATGGCTCTTTCCATTTTTTCTTTAGATGTTACATAATGAGAATTTGGAAATACCATTACATGTTCTCTTAAGCCTATTGATTTCCCTGTTAATGGATTTATTTCGCTTATTTTTTCTATCTCATCTCCCCAGAATTCTACTCTTATTGCTGACTCTCCCTTATCTGATGGATATATTTCTACAATGTCTCCTTTAGCTCTAAATGTTCCTCTTTTAAAGTCTATCTCGTTTCTAGAGTATTGCATATTTACTAGCTTTTTTAGCATTTTGTCTCTTTCTACTTGCATTCCTGGACGCAATGATACTATCATGTTTTCATAGTCTATTGGGTCTCCTAATCCATATATACAAGATACTGATGCTACTATTATTACATCTTTGGTTTCAAATAATGAGGCTGTTGCTGAATGCCTTAATTTGTCTATTTCATCATTTATTGATGCATCTTTTTCTATATATGTGTCTGACTGCGCTATATAACTTTCTGGCTGATAATAATCATAGTATGAAACAAAGTATTCAACATGGTTTTCTGGAAAAAACTCTTTGAATTCGGAATATAGTTGTCCTGCTAGTGTCTTATTATGTGCTAATACCAATGTTGGCTTCTGCGTTTTTTCTATTATATTGGCCATTGTGAATGTTTTTCCAGAACCCGTTACTCCTAGAAGCGTCTGGTATTTCTTGCCTCTTTCTATTCCTTTTACTAGATAATCTATTGCCTTAGGTTGGTCGCCTGTTGGCTTATATTCTGATACTAACTCAAACATATCTTTCTCCTTATATATTTTATTTTTTATTTCAACTTATAAACAAATTTCGTGTAATTTTAGGCTGATAGTAATTATTTTTCAATTACACGAATTAGTGAAGGCTTTGAATACTTGACTTAAAAATTTCATCAGAATGGTAAGACTTACTTCAATAAAAAATCTTTTATTAAATCAACTATCATATGTTCTTTTATCTAAGTTCTATTAGTATTTTTATTTTCCTCCAAATATTTCTGATACATTTTATCCATACTTGAAATATACTGCATATCTTGCTTTGCTTTAAATTTCTCATATTCTTCATTTGCTTTTTCTATTGCTTGTTTATGTGATATTCTACCAGAATCTTTTAATATTTCTTTTTTTCTAAATTTTAAAAGATTATCTGTTTCATTTATCCAATCTTTCATTTTCATTACTTGTTCATCTTCTGCCATTGATTCAGCATAATCTAAAAATAAATTTGTTAAATTATTTAACTTTTTCAATTCATCTTCGTTTAAATAATTTTTAGCAACACTCACATCATATTTATATATCATTCCATCTGGTGCTTCATTCCAAGTTGTAAGTCCCATATTTGTTTTTTCAGCATTTGCTCTTTCAAAAATTAATTCCGCAGCAGTGTGTCCTGTTATCGCATAGTGAAGTTTATTTTGGACTATTTTAAAGAACGTATATGCTTCTTCTGAATTTTTATCATAATCTATTGATGTAGTCATAAATATATCTGTTATTTTTTGATATGCCATTCTTTCACTTGTACGAATTACTTTAATTCTTTCTAGTAATTCATCAAAGTATTTTTGATTAATTTTTCCGCCTTTCAAAAATCTGTCGTCATCTAATGCAAATCCTTTAGTCATATATGAATTTAATATCTTAGTTGCCCATATTCTAAATTCTGTTGCTTTTTTAGAGTTAACTCTATATCCGACAGAAATTATTGCATCTAAATTATAAAACTCTGTATTATATGTTTTTCCATCACTTGCAGTATGTGCAAATTTTGCACATACTCGATTTTTATCTAGTTCACCCTCATTAAAAATATTTTTTAAGTGTTTAGTTATTACTGTTCTATCAATGTCAAATATTTCAGCCATAGTCTTCTGAGATACCCATAAGGTTTCTCCATTTATTAATAATTCAATATTAGTATCCCCATTATCTTTTTTATAAAAAACTATATCATTATTTGAAGCTATAATTTTGTTATCCACTATAAATCACCTCTTTTTCTTATTTTCTACATTATTTCAGATTTTCCCTCTATTTCAAATATTTCTCATAAGTTATTTACATAAAAATAATTCTGCACGAATTGGGTCACAAATTTTATTTGTTCATCTTGAATTAAATTCTGAGTTTATAATAATTTTTGACTTTTCAATCACCAAACGACCAAAATAGCAGAACTTCTGTTATTTTGGCCGTTCATTTCTCTTGACTATAAAACTTAATTAAGAATATCTTTTTTTAAAAATATTAACTCTCCCTCTCTTGTTTACATGTTCTAATGGACTTTGCTCTTTTTCTTTCATACATTTCATACCATTATTCTTTGCTTCTTTTAAGTTTTTGGTTTCATAATCTTTCTTTTTCATTGAGTATGCCTTCTAAAATTTATTGAAGGCTTTTAAACCTCCAAGCTTTTCACTTATTGGTTTCTAAGCAATAACTAATATTAATTATAACACGATTCTATCAAAAATGCAAAGTTTTAATATAATAATCATATTAATTTATAATTCATTTATGATAATGTCTTAATATATCATTTAGGAAAATGTCTTAATCTAAAATTTATGATATAAGTAAA
>CAKPLQ010000057.1 GCA_934167685.1 uncultured Clostridia bacterium
AGTAAGAACGAAATCTGATATAACATCAGAAAAACAAATTTCAAATAAAACAATAGCAACATGTGATGGAACAAATACAGAGAGTACAGAAATTTTGAATAAAGCACAATCAGCAAATATAAGAGTGACTATTAAGAAATTAGTAGAAGAAGGAACTGTAGCTATATCTGGTGGTACAATGGAATATCTAGCAATTGTAGATAACTTATCAGATAAAGAAGTGAAAAATTTAAAATTACAACTAGTAAAAGATAATTTTAAAATGACGTGTTTGTCAAATGATGATATATATTTAATAAATGATGATATACCAGAAGTTATAAATATTGAAAGTATAGAGGCTAAAGGAAATGTATGGTTTAAAATAGAAGGAGATACAACCGAGAATGCAGAAAAAGTTACTGCAATGGCAGTAGCAAAAGATGCTAATGAAAATACATATAGGTCAAATAAGTTGGAAGAAAGTCTACAACAAGTGGATGCGAAAATAAAACTAACTAGTCCGCAAGACAATACGTATTTAAAAGAAGGAGATATAGTAGAATATAATATAGAAATTGCAAACCCAACAGATGCAAAAGAAAATATAGAAGTTCTTGATAATATATCAGAATACCTTGAAATAAAAGAAATATATGTAAATGGAGAATTGCAATTCCAAACAGAAGAACAAGAAAAAACTGATACATATACTAAAAAAATAGCAAATGATATTTCTTATGGAATATCAGTAGAAGCAGGACAAAAAGCAACGATGAAGATTGTTGCAAGCGTAAAATATGTAGATGAAAATACAGATGTTAAAACTATTACAAATAGCGCAAAAGCTAGTGTAAATGAGATGGTAAAAGATACATCTGATGAAGTAACACATATGTTAAAATTTACACCAGAGAGTATTAAAAATGTAATAAATGGTAAGGCTTGGTTAGATGATAATCTAAATGGAGCTAAAGACAATGGAGAAACAACACTAAAAGATATTAAAGTAAGATTATATAATGTTGCAACAGGAGATTATTTAAAAGATGATAATGGAACAATAATTGAAACAACAACAAACGAAAATGGTGAATATACATTTACCAAAATACCAAATGGACAATATATAGTTCTATTTGAATATGATATGAATGAATATGAACCAACATATTATAAAAAAGACGGAGTAGATGACAGCTTAAGTTCAAAAGTTGTATTAAAGAATATTACAATTAATGGAGAAAGCAAAACATATGCAGTAACAGATACAATTGATTTACAAGATAATGTTTCTAATATAAATATTGGATTGAAGAAAAAATTAACATTTGATTTGAAATTAGATAAATATATTAGTAAAATAACTGTTCAAAATAGTAAAGGAACAAAAACTTATGATTATAATAATTCTACATTTGCAAAAGTAGAAATACATAGAAAACAATTAGCTGGTTCAATTGTAGTATTAGAATATACAATTAAAGTAAAAAATAATGGAGAAGTTGCAGGAAGTGCAAATAACATTGTAGATTATTTATCAAATGGATTGACATTCAGCTCAGAATTAAATCCAGACTGGTATTTATCTGGAAATGAATTATACTCAAAGAAATTTGCAAATGATGTAATAAATCCAGGAGAAGAAAGAGAATTAAAATTAGTAGTAACAAAAACTATGACTAGTGAAAATACAGGTGTAGTAAATAACAGAGCAGAAATTGCAGATGCATATAATGAATATGGAATTGCAGATATAAACTCAACACCAAATAATAATATGACTGGAGAAAATGATTTAGGTTCAGCTGATGTTATTATAGGTGTATCAACAGGTGGAACGATAATTGGTTATATAATGTTAATAATAATAAATACTGTATTAATTGCAATAGCAATAAAACTTATGATTAAGAATAAGATAATAAAATTTAAAAAGGAAAGGAGGTAGTCCTATGAGTAAGATAAAAAAGTATATATTAATGATAATTATTACAATGGCTACATTAATATTATTTACAAATACTAAAGCGCTTGCTACTGATTTTAAAGATATAGGTGGTGAAACAATTTCAATTGGTATGTCAACAATGACAGCTACTGATGATATATATTGTATTGCACATTCTAAAGGATTATTTAGAGCTAATTTTGAGACTATAGCAATTGCAGAAATTACAGGTTCTAATGCTAAGTTTACTTATAAAGACAAAAATGGTGAGATACAAACAAAAGAAGTTAATAATAGTGCTAATGCAATTATGGCATCTATATTAGGTGGAAAGTTAGAAAAGGGATATGGATCATATAATTCTGATAGTGGAGAAAGTTCTTATAATGAGGCACAAGAAGCATTATATGGATATTGGAATACATGGGTTTCTATAGTTGGATCTGACTTTGGATTTCAAAAAGATTCTTCAAATGATAGCTATAAAGATACTAAAAGTTTACAAAAAGCCAAAAATGATGCTGTAACTAACAGTTATAAAGTAACTATTTATTTACTTAAACAAAAAGGATCTACAAATTATCAGGAATTAATTGGAGTAAAAGTAGGTGAAGTACCAACTGAGCCAGGACCTGAACCAAGTCAAACAGAAGTTACAGGATATATAAATATAAATGGATATGTTTGGGAAGATGTAGCAAACACTAAAGACTATTCAGTAAATAGTAAATATTCACAAGATGATAAAGATTTAAGAATAGAAGGAATTAAAGTTCATTGGAAGGCCTCTGACGGAAGCGAAATTGCTACAACAACAACAGATAAGAATGGAGAATATAAATTAACAACAACAATTGCATTATATAATCATCCATATGGAATAAAAGATAAGGCAAAATATGAGAAAATAAACAATTCTTATGTGGAATTTGAATATAATGGATTAAAATATACTACAGTAGCATATAATGAAAACTTATCTATACAGGATACATCAAAAGGAAAAGAAGATACAAATAAAAGAAATGCATTAGATGCTAAATTTGATAGAGTAGAAAATCAAGCTGTATATGATGGAAATACAGCTATAATATCAGGACTACCAAATACTCAAATTTCGGATGCAAATTATACATCAGAACTTGCTGTAACAGCATCTACATTGAATATTGCTAAGGAATTAATGGAAGCTTCAGAAAATAATAATTGGACAGAGAAAAGAGATTTTTGTATAGAACATTGCCAAGTTAATGAAGGACCTCATGTATTGTATAAAGAAACTTATGGAAATTCATATATTAAAATATATTGTAATGGGCAAATAGAAATATCAGATGATAATGGACATTGGTCAGATACGTATAAAAATACTACAATAAAAGAGAAAAAGGATAAAATAATAGGAGATGAAATTAATAAAGCTCAAGGAAGTGAATCACATTATTATTCTGCAGGGGAAACAGGAAAACCTACATACAGAGATTGTAGAAAGAGCTCAAAAGAAATTTATATATGGAATATAAAGAATATGAATCTAGGTCTAGTTCGTAGAGAACAACCAGATGCAGCATTAGTATCAGACATTGAAAAAGTTAGAGTTGTAGAGCCAAATATAAATCAAGCTGGAGCTCAAGAATATACATATATATATGGAAATAGAAACATTGGAAACAATAGTGACGAGTTATACAATTATAAAGTACAATTTGGTAATAAATATATGCAAACATATACAAGACCAATAAGCCCATCAGATATAGCATTTATAAATTACAATAAAACAGAACAATTAAAAGTATATGTAACATATGATATAAAAATCAAAAATCAATCAACAACATTGCCAATGAAAATTAATAGTATAGTAAATTACTATGATAGTGATTACACAATCAATAAAGGCGATAATACATCTAGTGGATGGCAAGATACAAATCAAGTAATAGAAAAAGTAATTCCTATTGAGAATGAAAATGATAAAGAAACTAAGAGATTTAAAATAGCAACTAACTCAGTAAATATCACATTACAACCAGGTACAACATCAGATGTAATAAGAATAGAATTTGAAGTAAGTCAGGACAAAATAAAAGAATTACAAAATACAGATACTGGATTTAGATTTACAAATTATACAGAAATAACATCATATACGACATTCTATGGAGATAATACAAAATGTGCTGAATTGCAATTAGCTAAAAAGTGTGGACAGTCTGGAAAACAATATGCAGGAATAGATTCTGACTCAACACCAGGTAACTTAGACATAAGTGACTTAAATACATTCGAAGATGATACAGACCGTGCACCAGCATTTAAATTAGTAAAAGATTCTAATTACAGACAAATATCTGGTATAGTGTATGAAGATACTCAAACAGCCGAAAGTAAAAATGACAATGAAAGATTAGGAAATGGACAAAAAGAGGGTAATGAAAAAGGCGTACAAGGAGTAAAAGTAGAACTATATGATGCAACAACAGGACAACCAGCATACTTATACTACATAGACACTAATGGTTCAAATAGAAAACCAGCAGTGGCATATACAAATGCAAATGGTGAATATACATTTGGTGATGACGGAAAGAGTGGTGTAGTAGTAGGAAATTACTTTATCAAATATACATACGGAAATGCTGATGGAGTACAAACAACAATTGATGGAAGTTCAATGGTAAATGCAAGAAACTACAAATCAACAATTGTAACAGATTCAATAGTAAAAGACCTAATGACAGGAAATCGTAATGATGATAGATGGTATCTAGATATGGACCAAGATAAAGCTACTTCAATAGCAGTAGATGATATGCAAGAGAGATTAGCTCAAGAAGAATTAAAATATTCAACGTATAAAAATACATATAATATGTCAGCATCTAGTAAAGCATTTACTATAAAAATGGAATACACTAAATCTAATGAAGCAAATGTTGATATAAATGGTGGAAATTTAGCACATACTTGGAAGGCATTCAGTTTCGGTATGATAGAAAGACCAAGAGAAGATTTAGTAATTAATAAGACAATTTCTAAAGTACAAGTAATTCTTGGAAATGGTCAAACATTAATTGATGGGGACCCTAGAAATGGCAAATTGAATTATGTTAAAGGTATAGGATTAGGAAAAGAAGCAGATAGAACAGCAATCTTTAATGCCAACCAAAATGCAAGAAGAACTTTATCAATAGAAATGGATCAAGAATTAATTCAAGGTTCAACACTAAAAGTATGGTATTTAATTACACTTACAAATAATAGTGAAAAAGATTATGATTATGAAACAAATACAGATTACTATTATTATGGTACAAACAAGCAAGGAGAAGCATTAGCACTAGCAGATATAGTAGTTGATTACATGAGCTCTGCAATGCAATGTAATGTAGGAAGTCAATTTACAGAATCTGAAGCAGCAATTGCTGGAGATGTAAACAATGCAGATTGGTTTAAATATGTTAATGGAAATGTAGCTACAGATGCAGAATTTTTAAAGAATAACGGCTTTGTATCATATAAATTGAGTGATGAAGAGGAAGACCAAGCATATGAAACAATTGTGAATAAAAATTTACAAAGCATGGTAACTAATACATTTGCAGGATTAAAACCTGGAGAAACAAAATCTAGTGTAATATATGCAAGTAAGATATTAGCCAATAGTGATAATAATGCATTTGATAACCACGTAGAAGTTATACAAAGAAATGCAAAGACTGGTAGAACAATAAAAGGAGTAGAAGACAATACAAGAAAACAATTAGAAGATGAAATGTATCAACCAGGTAACTATCAACCAAGCTTACAATCTACAGGATATAAACATGAACAAGATGATGATACTGTAAATGTAACAATAACACCACCTACAGGTGTAAAGAACTATACAACAATATATATAATTTCAGCAACAGTTGGATTAGTAGTTATAGCAGGTGTAATAGGTTTAATAAAGAAAAGATTTATGAAAGATTAGACTTATAAATAAAAAAAGTTGTCAGTAATGGCAACTTTTTTTGCATAAAAAGTTTGGAAATATTATAAAAAAAATTGTCAAATTATTAAAGATGTGGTATGATAAAAAGAGAGATAAACTCATGAAAATGAAAAAGTGGAGGTAAAAGATATGGAAAGAAAAATCGTTAAAAAGATATTAGCAATATTAATGATTGTAACAATAATGTCAACAGATTTTTTTGTACTAGGTTCAAACTTAATA
>CAKPLQ010000058.1 GCA_934167685.1 uncultured Clostridia bacterium
ATGATTTTTCCATCTCTTGGAGATGTAGAATCAGCTACTACTATGTGATAGAAAGGAGCTTTTTTCTTTCCTTGTCTTTGTAATCTTATTTTTACCATTATTTTCACCTCCTGAATTAGAATATATATATAAATTTAAAAATTTAATAACTAATTAATTTAGATTTTGAAGTTTTTCAAATCTTTCGGGTCCATATTTTCCATACTTTTCATCATCTTTCTCATGCCACCTTTATTTGACTTCATTTGTTTCATCATTTTTTGTGTCATTTCAAATGATTTCATAAATTTATTTAAATCTTGCACTGTTGTTCCACTACCTTTTGCTATACGCAATCTTCTACTTCCATTTAATATCTTTGGATTTCGTTTTTCTTGTTTGGTCATAGAACAAATCATTGCTTCTATTTTATCAAATTCTTTGTCATCAATATTTAAGTCTTTTATTTTGTTCATTCCTGGTAACATTTTTAATATTGATGAAAGTGAACCCATTTTCTTTACTTGCCTTACTTGTGCCAAATAGTCATCTAAGTCTAACTCATTTTTTCTAAGTTGCTTTTCTAATTTTTCCGCATCTTCTTGACTTATCGCTTCTTCAGCTTTTTCTATTATTGAAAGTACATCTCCCATGCCAAGTATTCTTGATGTCATTCTTTCTGGATTAAATACTTCAATATCACTTAGTTTTTCACCTGTTGCTGCAAATTTTATTGGCTTTCCTGTAACTTTTTTTACAGAAAGTGCTGCACCACCACGTGTGTCTCCATCTAATTTTGTTAATACTACGCCATCTATTCCAACTGTTTCGTTGAATGTTTGTGCTATATTAACTGCATCTTGACCTGTCATTGAATCTACTACTAATAGTATTTCGTGTGGTTTGATGTTTGTTTTTAGATTTTTTAGTTCTTGCATTAGTTCGTCATCTATGTGTAATCTACCTGCTGTATCTATTATTACTACATCATTCAATTTTGACATTGCTACACTCATTGCTTGTCTGCTTATTTGCACAACGTCTTTTGAATTTTCGTTACTGTATACTGGTATGTTTAATTGTTTTCCTACAACTTCTAATTGTTTTATTGCTGCCGGTCTATATACATCACATGCAACTAATAATGGCTTTTTTCCTTGTTTTCTTAGTAAGTTTGCAAGTTTTCCTGCTGTTGTTGTTTTTCCTGAACCTTGCAAACCAACTAACATGATTACTGTTGGTGGGTTTGGTGTAAAGTTTATTTTGCTTTCTGTTCCCCCTAGCAGTTCTACCATTTCATCTTTTACTATTTTTATTACTTGTTGCCCTGGTGTTAGTGATTTCATTACATCTTGACCTAATGCTTTTTCTTGTATGCTGTTAATGAATTCTTTTACAATTTTGTAATTTACATCTGCTTCAAGTAGTGCAAGTTTTACTTCTCTTAGCATTTCTTTTAAGTCTGATTCTGTTATTCTTGCTTTTCCTCTAAGTTTTCTTGTTATTTCTTGTAGTCTTGATGATAACCCTTCAAATGCCATAATACCATTCCTTTCTTTTGTTTATACTAAACAATTCAATTCTTTTTTTACTTCTTCTAATATATTTGTAACTTTTTTGTCTGATGAGTCTTTTTGTATTTTGTTTAGATTTACTAATATATGTTGTATTAATTTTTCTTGATTAATTGTCTTTTTCATAAACAATAGCTTTTCTTCGTATTCGAAAAGTTTTTTCTCTCCTTTCTTGATGATGTCTCTTACTCCTTGTCTTGTTATTTCTTCATTTTCTGCAATTTCTGATAATGATAAGTCTTCATTGTAGTAGTAGTCTATTACTCTGTATTGTTTTTCTGTTAATAGCTCTCCGTAGATTTGTAATAACATGCTTACTTCTACTTTTTTTTCCATACTACTACCTTCTTCCTTAAGTGATTACATTCCCTTTTTACATAATAAAAAGGTGTAATGCTAATATACTTTACACCTTTTTTGCCTATTTGTCAAGTGTTTACTTTAAAATTTCTGGATTTTCTTCAAATATCTTATGTGCAATATTATCATTCATTTCAAAAGGAACAACATAGCCTTCTAAAGTTTCTGCCTTTTCTCGTAGCAATTCATTTTCTTGATTTACATATATTTTTGATTTTCCTTTACCATTTTTAGCTTCTTGTACCAAATTTAAAACTGGAGAATTTCCATCAAAAGCTATAACAATTGAATTTCTTCTTTCAAATATTTCATAGTTAAAGCTTTTATATATTCCAAGTTCTTCTGTTTCTGGAGAAATACAAATTCCATCCACATTTTCTTCTAGTAATCTATTTTTTACTTTTTCTGTTACTACTTTAGGTACAATTGCATTTACTTCAATGTTTTTATTGACTTCTTTTACAATATCTACAACTGCTTTCTCATATCCCTGCATTTTATGACCAACTACCAAGTATGCATTCTTACTATTTATATTTTTAATTAGTTCTTTCAATGCATTTATTCCTTCTTCTGATGGCACCGTTTCTCTTCCTTTTGTGTTAAAGCTTCCTCCTGCTATTATTACTGGTACTTTGTCTGTTGGTAATTGTTTTATTTTGTCTTTTAATTCTTTTTCTGTATCAAGATTTACTGAGTTTCTAAGTTCTTCTTGCCCCTCAGTCTCTTTCATATTTTGTTCTTCCAACTCTAATATTGCTTCTTTTATGTTTCTTCCATTTAAGAATTTTTCAAATTTTTTGCTCTTTTCTTTAAAATATTTTTCGCTATGTTCTATTATTTCTTTTTCTGTTTTTCTCATTTTACTAAATTCTTTTTCCGTCAATCCCAATAAATTTTGAAGTGCTAATTGTTCGTCTATGGTATCAGAACCATAAAAGCCACATCCATCTGTTCCTTGAACACATCTTACGCCATTTTTTAAAAATATTTTTAATGGGTGATTTGATAAATCACTTATATTATTTAACCTTATGTTAGATGTTAATTGAAATTCTATAACAATTCCTGTTTCTGCCATTAGTTCCATCAATTCATATCCTGCTTTACTTCCTAAATCTTCTGAATAAAGACCATGTCCAATTCTACATCTTGGCATTTGTTGTCCTTCTTGTAAAGATTCTTTTACACACATTATTGATTTTCTAACATTGTCTCTTAAACTGTCATTTTCTCCTGCATGTATTCTTATTGTAAAGTCTTTGTCTTCATTTGCTACATATTTTACTATTTCAGCAATCGCTGGTTTCAAATCTGAAATATCATTTATTTCTTCTCCTATAAAATCACTGCCTACAACATATGGACTCTTAGCTATTGCTCTTAATACATTAACATTTTCTCTTAAATATGTATTGCTAGTTTTTTGGTCTTTTATTATTGTTAATGGAATTCTTCTTATTCCTATTAAAAATCTTATTTTAACTCCTGTTTCTTTTTCTATTGCTGGCATAATATCATGTATTTCTTGTAGCATTTTTACAGCAGGTTCTCCTACTTTGGCTAAATCTGTATCTGTTATTTCTACATATTTTATTCCTTGTCTTTGATATTCTCTAGCAACCCATAGCAATTTGTCTTGTCTTAATGTATTATTCTTGTATATACTATTTTCTTTTTTATCTTCTAACATTCTTAACACAATTTTGACTATATCTTCTTCTGGAATTTTAGCTATTTTGCTCTCTGTTAACCTTATCCTGTCTCTCGTCTCTATCCCCTTTGCAAATACATATCTATATATATAACATTTTTCTAAGTTCGTAAATACTGCTTGCCCATCTTTCATTATGGCTAAACTTGCTCTTATTCTAACTATATTATATTCTGCATTTTCTAGATTGTTTAATATAAAGTCCGCAAAATTAATAAATGTATTATCATCTATTTTTCTTGTTTTATATTTTCCTTGTAATGGTGAATCTGCATATTGCTTTTCTACTTCTGCTCTTTGCTTATTAATTTTTTCTTCTTGTTCTGAACTTAATTTTAAATCTAATTTTTTGATATAATATAATGGATATTTTATTTGACGTGCTATTCCTAGGGCTATTAAACAGTCTGGAGTTAAATTAGCATTCATGTGTGTATGTAAATCCGTTCTGAATTTTGATTTTTTTAATATATATGTTTTTACTATTGTCTTCTCTATTGGTAATTTGTAATTCTTTGTTTGTGACATTAATATTTTTGTTATTGCTGGAATTTTGGCTTTTATTTCTATTCTATTTTCGAATATGTTTGCTATTTTTATTCCACCTAATCGAAATATATATACTTCTTCATTGTCTCCATTTATACTTGCCGGAATTTTTCCTGTTATTATTTTCATGTTTTTATCATTTTTTACTGTTTCTACATTACATATCTTGGCTAAGTTTGTGATTAGGTTTCCTGAATGATGGTTTGGAGTTTCTAATATATATGTTATTTCGTCTTCCCCTGTTTTGCTTAAATTTACTATTATGTCTTTTTCTTTGTCTAAATAAAATTTTTTTACCATTGCTTTCTCTCCTTTTTTATATCAAAAAACACCTAACTGGCAATTTCTTTTTGAAAATATTAATCTCTATTGTATCATATTTATAAGCTTTTGGCAATGGTTATGTAAAGTTTATTTTGTTTTTTACAATTTTTATTGTTACTAATTAATGTTTTATTTAAAATTAATATAGAGAAATAGTTGAAATATAAGCTTTGAATGAAATGGCGAATGTGCATGAAGAAATTTTAAAAATTCTTAAATTTCGTAATAAGCCGAGACATGTAATAAAAAGCTTATATTTCAACTATTTCCTATAAAAATTATTCAGTAACATTTTTATATAAATTCCAAAATAAAATAGCATAGCAAGTATAAAACTCACTATACTATTTTTCTGATATATTAAAAAGTAAAAAAATTTACACATTAATATTGACAACCTCCAAAAATCTATTTTACGTCAACTTGGTTGGAGACGACTCACACTTGTTGCTTCGCATCATGTGCGACCCGTCTTCCTCTCGTTCTAATTTTTATATTTAATTCTTTGTTTGAGCCTATTCTAGTACATCGCTATACAGGACTCAGTGCTACGATTTAATAAAGTACTACCCTGAACCCGACGTAGTTGATGTAATCGTTCGTACTGAAGTAGCTACGTTTGGCCGCTTGAAAATAGTCGCCATTGATGCCGTAATAGCCCCCTCGTCCCGCACAAGGAGAGCTTGAATCAGAAGTATATTCTAGTGTCCACTCCTCTACATTTCCGGCCAAATCATATATTCCTTGTTTACTAAATGTATCACTTGCTCCTGTTGATAATAATATTTCTAATTCTGAAGTTTTCTTTCCATATGCTCCACTTGTCCATTCTGAATGGTCTGGTCTATATTTCGAATTTGCATTTGTTATATTCCATAAATTATTAACGTAATTTCCCCAACTTGTACTATTCGTTTTTAAATCTGCTTGTGCTGTTCCTTTTGTCTCTAAATATTTTAATACTAAATCCCATTGTACTCCAAACATTAAACTAGTGTTATAATTTCCAGATTCCATATCTCTTGCTAATATCTGTGCTTGACTACATGTTACCCAATTATATGGATATGCATTTGGTTTTATTACTGGTGTTCCTGTTGGATTTGATAGATTTAATGATGTTCTGGGTGCATCTTCTATTCCCGTTTCATATTTTCCTATATAAAATCCTCCATTTTGATATACACTCTTTAACATTTTTTGTTTTAACGCTGTATATTGCTCACTTGTTAATCCTGTTGCTGCATCTGAATAATATTCATCTTTAAATCCATCTTTTCTATAATCATTTGTATATGTGTGTAAATCGTTTTCTATTGCTGTGTATTCTTCATCTGTAAAACTTGTTATTGA
>CAKPLQ010000059.1 GCA_934167685.1 uncultured Clostridia bacterium
CCTTTAGCTACAATTTTTCCGTTGACAGTTGCTACAGCTTCACCAACTCCTATTGGTCCTTTTTTCTTTATAATTTTCACTTCTAATTTTAGCACATCTCCTGGGATTACTATCTTTTTAAATCTCATTTTATCTATTCCACCAAATAATGCATTCATTCCTTTATTTTCTTCCATACTTAAGATTGCTACTGCTCCTGTTTGTGCTAATGCTTCTGTTATAAGAACACCTGGCATTATTGGATTTCCTGGAAAATGCCCTTGAAAATACCACTCATTTACGTTTACAGTTTTATATGCAATTGCACTTTCACCTGGAACATATTCTTCTACTTTGTCTATCATCAAAAATGGTGGTCTTTGTGGTATTATCTTTTCTATTTCTCTTATATCTAACATTGTTTCCACTCCTTTTCTAACTTTTACGTTTTATATTTAAAAAGTGCTATATAAATATCACTCTGTTATTTTACTTTAAACAATACTTCTCCATATTCAACCATATCTTCATCTTTTTTACATATTTCTATAATTTCTCCATCAAACTCTGCCTCAATTTCATTCATCAATTTCATTGCCTCAACTATACAAACTACTTGCCCTTTTCTTACTTTATCTCCTATTTTTACAAATGGCTCTGCTTTAGGAGAAGAACTTGTGTAAAATGTTCCAACCATTGGTGATTTAATAACACTATAATCTTCTTGCTCTATAATTTCTTTTTTACACTTTTCTCCATTGATATTTTTTATCTCTTGATTATCTTGTGATTTTATTTTTATTTCTTTATTCTGACTGTTTTTTTCCATTTTTATCTTTAATCCATCAGGAAATTCAATCTCTAAATTGTCTAAATTAGAATTCCCCATGTCTTCTATAATCTTTTTTATCTCTGAATATTCCATATTTTCAGTCCTTTCTATTTACATTTTGAATTTATTGTGCTATAATATTTACATAAAACACCTAAGGAGGTTACATTATGATTATTAACTATGAATTTTACGCAAAAGCAGCCAATTTACGGGACAGTTATTTAAAAACAGATACCTATCCTTTAAAGCTCCAACTTTTAGCTAAGTTGGTAGCAACTGCATTTTGTTCTAAAGATTCACTTCCAATTTATGAGGAAGTAAATCTGGATTGTGCTGAGTTATCAGCAAGTTATCCAGAAATTAGGACTAATCTGGTAGATGTACTCGAGGACTTAAACTATCATGTAGTTTCTATAACTCCTCATGAACCATTTGCCTTTAGCCACATTATAATCATAAAGATTATGTAATATTTACTAATCTTTATGGTTGGGTAGTCATCAGAATAAAACTGATGGCTACTTTTTTATACTATAAAATCTTTATTTCTCATATTTCTTAAAAATAATTGTTGCATTATGACCGCCAAATCCTAGAGAATTTGACATTGCATAATTTATCTTTACATTTCTTCCTTCATTAGGCACAATATCTAAATCACATTCTTCATCAGGTATTTTATAATTTATAGTTGGTGGTATAAAATCATCTTCAATCGCTTTAGCACATACAATTGCTTCGACTCCTCCCGCTGCTCCCAAAAGATGCCCTGTATTTCCTTTTGTTGAACTTATCATTACTTTTCTAGAATACTCACCAAGAGCTGTTTTTATTGCTGAAGTTTCGCAAGAATCATTTAAATGTGTAGATGTACCATGTGCATTTATATATGTAATTTGTTCTGGCAGAATATTTGCATCCTTCATAGCTAATTTCATTGCTCTTGCTCCGCCTTCACCTTCTGGCGCTGGAGAAGTTATATGGTAACTATCAGAAGTTGCTCCATATCCTACTAATTCAGCATAAATTTTGGCACCTCTAGCTTTGGCATGTTCTAATTCTTCAAGAATCAATATCCCTGCCCCTTCTGCCATTACAAATCCGCTTCTCTCTTTATCAAATGGTATACTGGCTCTATTTCTATCAGTAGCCAAAGTTAATGCTTTAATATTAGTAAAACCTGCAATTCCTGTAGGTGTAACAGAAGCTTCAGTTCCTCCTGCAATGACAATATCTTGATATCCATGTTTTATCATTCTAAAGCTTTCACCAATACAATGAGTTCCACTAGCACAAGCTGTAACCATCGAAATTGATTCACCTTTCGCTCCAATATCTATCGCAACATTTCCAGCAGCCATGTTGCTAATAGACATTGGGATATACATTGGAGAAACTCTATCAGGTCCTTTTTCTACAAAGCTTTTATTGTCTTTCTCAATAGTTTCAAGCCCACCAATGCCAGACCCAACAATTACTCCTACTTTAGTCATGTCTTCATTTTCTTTATTTAATCCACTGTCTTTCCATGCCTCTCTTGCTGCTACAACTGCAAATTGAGAAAATTTATCCATTCTTCTCGCTTCTCTTCTTCCAAAAATTTCATCTGGATTAAAGTCTTTCACTTCTCCTGCTAATTTAACTTTAAAACCTGTTGTATCAAAATTTTTTATTTGATTAATTCCACATTCTCCTTTTTTTATTCCTCTCCAAAATTCATCAACACTATTTCCTATTGGAGTTATTGCTCCTAACCCTGTTATCACAACTCTTCTTTCCATCTTTTCTTCCTTTCTCCACTGCACCGTTGGGACCGGTTCTCTGCCGTGCATTTTTATTTTTGCACCGTTGGGACCGGTTCTCATCGGTGCAGTTTCTCATCGGTGCATTACATCACCATGCCACCATCAACATTTATTACTTGCCCTGTTATATATGAACTATCTTCACATCCTAGAAAATAGACCACGTTTGCTATTTCTCTAGGATTTCCCATTCTTTTAATTGGAATTTGCAAATTTATATTTTTCTTTACCTCTTCACTTAAAACACTTGTCATGTCTGTATCTATAAAACCAGGTGCAACTGCATTTACTCTAATGTTTCGTGAAGCTACTTCTTTAGCCAAACTTTTTGTAAATCCTATTATTCCTGCTTTTGAGGCTGAATAGTTACATTGCCCAGCATTTCCAACTACACCTACTACTGATGATAAATTAATTATATTTCCAACTTTTCTTTTCATCATATATGGTATAACCACTTTTGTTACTAAAAATGTTCCTTTTAAATTGATTTCTATAACTTTATCAAAATCTTCTTCTTTCATTCTCATTAGTAGTCCATCTCTAGTTATTCCAGCATTATTAACTAATACATCAATTCTCCCAAACTTTTCTATAGCCGTTTTCACAAGATTATCAACTTCATCAGTATCAGAAACATTTGCCTTTAAGATTAAACTTTCTACTCCCTTTTCATCAAATTCCTTTTTTAATTCTATTACATCAGTCTTAGAAGATATATAATTTATTACAACATTGTATCCTTCTTCTGCATATTTCAGTGCTATTGCTTTTCCTATTCCTCTTGAACCACCTGTAATAAAGGCTACTTTTCTTTCTTCCATATTCTTATTCCTTTCTATTCATCACTCAAATCATCACTTCATCACTCAAAAATTTTTCTAATGATTCACAATTATTGATATTTAATAACTTTGCTTCTGGATAATCTTTTTTAACAAATCCTGTAAGTGTTTTTCCTGGTCCAATTTCTATAAATCTATCCACACCATATTCTCTCATGACGTCAATTGCCTTATCAAATCTTACTGGACTAATTATGTGTTTCGCTAGTATCTCTTTTAATTCATCTTCTTGTGAATACATTTTTCCATCGAGATTCTTAATTACCTTTATTTCTTTTCCCTCATGAAATTCAATTTTTTCTAATTCTTTATAAAATAATCTACTTGCCTCTTCTAACTTTTGCGTATGAAATGGTCCACTTGTTTTTAATTTTATAACTCTTTTAGCTCCAGCCTCTTTTAATCTTTCTATTGCTATATCTATAGCCTCACTTGTTCCTGATATAGCTGTTTGAGTAGTACAATTATAATTTGCAGGAACTACAAATTTTCCTTTTAAACTAATTTCAGCACAAATTTCTTCTATTTTTTTTGGATTTAAGCCGATTACAGCTGCCATAGCATATTCTCCTTCTGGCAAGTAATTTTCCATATAATATCCCCTTTTTTGAATCAACCTAATTCCATCTTCTACTGAAATATATCCACCATATATTAATGCTGTATATTCTCCTAAACTCAATCCTACTGCGATATCAGCCTTTATTCCTCTAGCTTTTAATATTTCTAAGGTTGCTAGGCTTGTTGTTAATATTGCTAGCTGTGCATTTTCTGTTCTTATTAATTCTGCTTCTGGACCATCAAAACAGATTTTTTTTATATCTTTTCCTGTAATTTCTTCTACTTTTTTATATATTTTCTTTGCTTCATCATATTTTTCATAAATATCTTTTCCCATTCCCACTGATTGCGCCCCTTGGCCTGGAAATAAAAATGCAGTTTTCATATTTCCTCCTTCTATATTTTTCTGTATAATTTATACACCCACTGCAATTTATTTTCTATTAGTATGACTGGTCGAAACAAACTTTAAATCTGCATATATATGCTTGCTGTGTTGAGCCCAGCGCCATAGCCTAGCAAGATAATTTTATCTCTTGCTTTTAACAATCCCTTTTCTTGCATTTCATCTAATGCAATTGGAATGCTTGCACAAAATGTATTTCCTATTTTATCTATATTAGTAAAAACCATTTTTCTTTCAAGTCCTAATCTTTCTGCTATTGCCATCATTATTTTTAGATTTGATTGATGCGGAATTATATACTTTATATCTTCAATCCTTAAATTATTTTCTTCTAATAATTTTCTAATATTTTTTACTGTTTCTGTAACCGCATATTTGTAAACTGCCAAACCATCCATATTGATTTTTGAATTTATAGTGCAGGTTAAAATATTTTTATTGTCTGGTATTGCTTCTATATTTGAACAATATTCGTTACTTGAATTTTCATATAATGTCGCCCCAGCTCCGTCCCCAAAAATTATTGCAGTTCCAAGATTTTCTGGGTCTGTAAATTGTGATAAACTATCAGCTCCTATAACTACTGCTTTTTTTACCTTTCCACTATCCATATACATTTTTGCTATATCTACCGCATTTACATATCCACCACATCCAGCTAATATATCTAAACAAATACACTTCGATATATCAAGTTTTTTCTGCACATAATTTGATATGCCAGGCATTAGCCTATTAGTACTTGTTGTTGCTACTATAATTAAATCTATTTCTTGTAGATTTATTTTTGCTTTATTTATTAATCTTTGCGTAGCCTTTAGTGCCATTTCTTCTAAAGTTTCATCTGCAACAAAATATCTTTTCTTTATCCCTGTTCTTTTTTCTATAAAATTCTCATCTATCCCTAACCCCTGTGCCAATTTTTTATTATCAATCTCTCTTTTAGGTAGATAACTACTACTTGCTATTAATTTCATATTAATTTTTCCTTTTCATTTTTTTCGTATTATACCATTGTTTTATTTTTTTGCAATTACTGTAACACTTAGTCAGTTTTGAAATTTCTTGTTTTTTTCTGTCAATCATTTTTGAAAATGTCTTAAAAAATTTTATTTATTAGCACTAAATTTTTATAGTTTAGTGCTAATAT
>CAKPLQ010000060.1 GCA_934167685.1 uncultured Clostridia bacterium
TATTACAGACTCTTTATATTTTAATTTATTTGTGATATTATTACCCATAAGAGAGCACCTCCGATATGTTTATTTTTTGTTCACTTAAACAATATCATTTTTCGTGCTCTCTTTCAATATTTTATTTTCAATTTTCGTGTGACATATCTATTTTAAACCTATATTTTAAGCTTCTCTTTTCCAATAAAATAAATATTGTTGTGCTATTCCTGCTAAATTCCCAAACTTTTCATGTGCTAATTTTTCTATTTCTTTTTTATTTACTTTTGTTTCATCTTCATTTTTTATATATAATTCATTCATAACACGTCTAACCCATACGTCTATTGGGAATACTTCAAATCTTTTTAGTGTTGAAAATAGTAATATGCAATCTGCAACTTTAGGACCAACTCCTGATAGTGTAAGTAGTTGTTCTCTTACCTCTAATGTATTTGGATTGTTTTGCATTTCTTCTAAATCAACTTTTTTATCTAATATCATGTGTACAGTTTCATATAAACGTATATCTCTAAATCCTGCCCCTAATTTTCTATAATCTTCTACACTAACATCTTTTAATTCTTCTGCGGTTGGAAATGTATAATATTTTTCTCCATTCCACTCTATTTCTTGTCCATATGTTTTTGATAATCTTTCTATTATTCCTTTTATTCTTGGAATATTATTATTTGCTGAAATTATATATGATATTATCATTTCCCATAAATCTTGATTTAATATTCGTATTCCTTGCCCGTATTCTATACTTGTTTTTACATTTTCATCTATTTGTGATAGTTTATTTTTGATTTCTTCATAATTTCTTTTTAAATCAAAATAATCTTCTACTATTTCTTTTATATCTCCATCACATTTTCCTTTAAATGTTACTGTGTTTCCTTGTCTTTGAACATTCATTACATTCTTTCTAAATATGCCTGTATAGCTTCCATCCTCTTGCTTGTTCCATCTAAAGCATTGACCACAATCAAAT
Source organism: uncultured Clostridia bacterium (assembly GCA_934167685.1). Lineage (GTDB taxonomy): Bacteria > Bacillota > Clostridia > TANB77 > CAG-508 > CAG-269. The sequence goes on from CAKPLQ010000060.1 coordinate 977, forward strand.
ATGTCTGCCAATTCAAATGATTTTATATTTTCTATTTTGTATTCTTGTTCTTTCATTCTCCTACCTCTTATGTTGTCAAATTATTTTTCACATACTTTTGCATATTTTCTTAATTTCTCATAAACTAATCTATTTATTGTTCCTGCTGGGAAATTTCCTTCTTTATCCTTCTTTCCTGCTGGTACTCCTGTTAATACTTCTATTCCTTCTTCAATTGTAGAAACAGCATAAATATGGAATTGCTTATTCTTTACAGCATCTACAACTTCATCAGAAAGTTGTAAGTTATTGATATTTTGTACTGGTATCATGACTCCATGTGAACCATCTAGTCCTCTCATCTTGCATATCTGGAAAAATCCTTCTATTTTTTCATTTACTCCACCTATTGGTTGTATTTGTCCTTTTTGATTTACTGATCCTGTTACTGCTATTGATTGCTTTATTGGAATTTCTGAAAGACTTGATAATAGTCCATATAATTCTGTACTTGATGCACTATCTCCATCTACTCCATTGTATAATTGCTCAAAACATATACTTGCAGTTAAACATAATGGTATATCTTGTGCAAATAATTCTCCCAAATATCCAGAAAGAATATATACACCTTTACTATGTGTTGAACCTGACATTTCTACTTCTCGTTCTATATTTACTATTCCTTCTTTTCCTGTGTATGTGTTTACAGTTATTTTAGCAGGTTTTCCAAATGTGTAATCTCCTATTGTCATTACTGTTAATCCATTTAGTTCTCCTACTAAAGATCCTTTTGTATTTATTAAAAGCGTGTTTTCTTTTATCATTTCGATGTATTTTTCATCATATTTTTTTATTCTATCAATTCTTTCACTTAATGCTTTATCTACATATTCTTCAGTTACAACTTTACTTTTTCCAATTTTAGCCCATGTTCCAGCTTCTCCAACTACTTGTGCAATTTCTGTAAACCTTGTAGATAACTTTCCTTTTTCTCCAGCTAATCTTGATGCATATTCTACTATTCTAGCCATCGCAGATTTATCCAATGGTGGCAATTCTTCTTGTTCACAAAATGTATGAACAAATCTTGCTAATTTATTAACATTCTCTTCATTTATTGGTGCAGTTTCTTCAAATTCTACTTTTATTTTAAACAATTTTCTAAAATCACTATCCATTGATAATAATGTATGATAAATATTAGAATTTCCTATTAATATAACTTTTAAGTCAAGTGGTATAGGTTCTGGTTTTAAAGATATCATTGCCATTGAAGAACGTTGCTCCATTGTGTTATCTATTGATAATTCTTTAATTCTTAAAACTCTTTTTAATTCCTCATAACAAGCTGGATTGGCCAATAAATCTTTTGCTTGGAATATTATATATCCTCCATTTGCCTTGTGCATTAATCCTGGTTTTAACATTGTAAAATCAGTTTTTAGTGAACCATAATAATTTTCATATTCTAATTTTCCAAATAAATTTTGATATGCATAATTTGAATCCATTACTACTGGGCATCCTTCTTCTCCACTATTATCTATAAATAAGTTTACTCTATAGTTTAAGCAAGGATCTTGTACTCTTTGTTGTTGTATTAGTTGTTGTGTATTACTTTGATTTTTATCTTTTTCTTCATCTAAAAAGTATGATACATTTTTTAATACATCTTGTTTTACATCATTTAAAAATTGATTTATTTTTTTATTTCTCTTATATTTTGATTTTATATAATTAATATGTGCATTAACTGTTAATAATGCTATATTTGACTGCCATTCAGAAACTTTCTTGTCTGACTGTCTTTCTATTTGTTTTATCTCACTTATCGCATCCATAATTTGTTGCTGGACAATTGCTGATTTTTCTTCATATGATTGTTTAATTTCTTCATCTAATTTTTCAAATTCCTCTTCTTGGATTACTTTTCCATCTATAACTGGCATCATGTATATACCATTTTGTGCTGATTTAACTTGAAATCCATGCTTTTGTGAATTTTCGTTTAATTTGTTTAAAACAATTTCTCTTTTTTGTTCAAATTCTTTTTTTATTAATAATTTTTCTTTTTCAAAATCATCTGCATTAAATGTTTTTTTGATGTCTTTTTTTACTTCTTTTATAAATCCATCCATATTTTCTTTAAATTCTTTTCCCTGACCTGCTGAAAGAGATACTGCTATTGGCTCATTTGGATTTTTAAAATTGTATATATAACACCAATCATTTGGAACTTTCTTTTTAGGTGCAATGCTATCTAAATAATTTTTAGTATACATCGTTTTTCCTACTCCACTTGGTCCCTCTAAATATAAATTATATCCTTTTACATTTACATTAATTCCAAACTCTAATGCTTTTATTCCTCTTTCTTGTCCTATTCCATCATTTATAGGTTCTAATTCTTTTGTGGTCTCGAATTTGAACATATCTTGATTACATATCATTTTTAAGTCTCTATAACTTAACTCGTTTTTCTCTTTCATTTTCTTCCTCCGTATCTCCTTTATTTTATATTAGTTATATTGTTTTGTAAAGTGATTTTCAGGATTTTTTTATTGAAATTTTTGGCATATTACCACAAAAAATACACCTCATTTCTGAGATGTATTTTTTATTATTCAGCTGTTGCTTCTGTTTTTGCTTCTTCAGCTACTGTTTCAACTTCTTTAACAGGTTCTTCTTTAACTTCTTCTTTGATTGTTATCATTTTATTTTCAATTCTAGCTCCAACCATTTCTTTTGTCTTAGAAGCTTTACCTGTTCTTTCTCTTAAATAGTAAAGTTTAGCACGTCTTGCTTTACCAACTCTAACTACTTCTACTTTTTCTACTAATGGTGAATGGATTAAGAATGTTTTTTCAACACCTACACCGTAAGAGATTTTTCTTACTGTAAATGTTTCGTTAAGTCCTCCACCTTGTTTTTTAATTACAATTCCTTCAAATACTTGGATTCTTTCTTTGTTTCCTTCTTTAATTCTAACATGAACTCTAACTGTATTTCCAACTTTGATTTCTGGAATAGCATTTTTTAATTGTTCATATTCGATTGCTTTTATGACATCCATCGTATTTTACCTCCTTCTTTCTATATTTTCTATAAATTTTCTGTCTTCGTCTGACAATTTTACATTTTCTAAAAGTTCTGGTCTTTTTAGATATGTGTTTTTTAAAGCTTCACATCTTCTCCATTTATTTATATTTTCGTGGTGCCCTGAAAGTAAAACTTCTGGAACGCTGACTCCATCAAAAATTTCTGGTCTTGTATATTGAGGATATTCAAGTATTCCTTGTGCAAATGATTCTTCTGATATTGAATTCTTGCTTAGTACCCCGTCTACATATCTACTTACACTATCTATTAACACCATTGCTGGAATTTCTCCACCTGTTAATACATAATCTCCTATAGATATTTCCTCATCTACAATTTTGTCAATTACCCTTTGGTCTATACCTTCGTAATGTCCACAAAGTATTATAAGATGTTCTTCTTTACTTAATTGCTCTACCTTTTTTTGATTTAATACTTTTCCTTGTGGTGACATGTATATTACTTTCGCATTTGAGTCTTTTATTGATTCATATGCATCATTAACTACATCTGCTTGCATTACCATGCCAGCCCCACCACCATATGGAGTATCATCAACTTTTTTATGTTTGTTTTTTGAAAAATCTCTAATGTTTATTAAGTTTATATCTATTAGATTTTTTTCTTTTGCTCTTCCTATTATGCTTTGCTTCACTGGCTCAAACATTTCTGGAAAGAGTGTTAACACATCAAATTTCATAGTTCCTCCATTTTAAATCAATCCTGGTATAAGATGAACTATTATTCTATCATCTAATTTGACCTCTTTTATTACCTCATCAATTCCTGGTAACAAAACTTGTTTTCCTAATTCATCTTTTACTACATATATGTCTTTACTTCCAGTATTATAGATATCATCAACTTTTCCTAATAATTTTCCATCATCAGTGTATACTTCCAATCCAATTAAATCAGCTATAAAATATGTACCTTCTTCTAAAGGTATTGCATCTTCTCTATCAATTTCAAGATATGCATTTTTTAATTTTTCAACTTCTTCTGGATTGTTTATACCTTCTAATTTTAGTAATACCATGTTTTTGTGATATCTTACAGATTCTACTTTATATAGAGTTTCTGTTTTTTTGGTTTTGACATATACTTTTTTTAATTCGTCAAATCTTGTTATATCATCTGTAAAAGGAACTACTTTTGCTTCTCCTTTTATTCCAAATGTATTTACAATTTGACCTATTTCAAATTTTTTTTGCATGTTTGTACCATTCCTTTATCCAATAAATTCAACAGTTATTTTTTTATCTTTTCTATTTGCAACTGCTTTCATTACTGTTCTAATAGATTGTGCAATTTTGCCTTGTCTTCCGATTATTTTTCCCATATCTCCGTCAGCAACTTTTACTTCGAAGATTATGTTTTTTTCACCTTCAACTTCTTTGATTTCTACTGAATCTTGGTCGTCTACTAAGTTTTTTATAATTGTTTCTAATACTTCTTTCATAGGATAACTCCTTTCT
>CAKPLQ010000061.1 GCA_934167685.1 uncultured Clostridia bacterium
TATTAAGTTTGAACCTAGTACAAAAAAATCTGTTGACATTATTGTTACAATCATTAATATTGCTAATATCTTTTTAATGATTTTTCTTTCCATATCTTTTACCTCCATTTTTTATATTTATTGTCCGCCTGTTCCAACACGAACTATTCTCTTCATTGCGTTATATGTATCTTTTGACAATAGTGTTGTTGAAACCACCTGACCATTTAACTTAGTTACTTTATATGCCTCTACCTTTCTTCCATTGCTTCCTGCTTGAACAACTTTCTGTTGACCTGCTGGTAAACTAGGGTCTGAGATATACTGTGTTGTTGGTTCGATTGTTGCAATTTTTTTAGTTTCTATTGAGATATCATACTCAACCTCTTCTTTTATTCCCCAAACTTGGATTGTAGCAACTCCATTTTGAACTGTTGCTGTTATCCTTATAGGATATTTTCTTGAATTCACAAATTTAAAATCTTGTGAACCCCAAACTACTGTTGCATCTTTCCCAGCTGGTAAATACGATGTTACAAATTGATGATTTCTTCTTGTTGTTATTTTTAGATTTGCCATTACTACTGCATCATATAATGTAGAAGATATTTGACAAATACCTCCACCTAAACCATCTACTACTGCACCATTAGAATATGTTGCTGCCATTTTATATCCTGCTTTTATAGTTCTTTCTCCTACAACTTTGTTATACGAAAACTCTTCGTTTGGTAATAAAACTGTACCATTTATTTTATTTGCTGCTAACTTTAAATTTGTTGTTCTGTTTGCATTTCCTGCATTATAATTTGTAGAAAATGTTGCTAGCAAGTCTGGAAAAGCTTCTGTTCCTATATCTTTTACTGTTTTTGTAGGCTTAGTTATTTTTAGTGGAATTTCATATTCTTCTTTTTCTTCTGTTAATAATTGTTTTGCTGCATCCACATCAAAATCTATTCCTTCTTCTTCTGGATATACTGTAAATGGGTCTTTTGTGTAATATGCATCTTGAACTTCTTTGTAAACTTCTTCATGTATCTTGTTTATATCTATTTTATCTGGCGTTGCATCAATCATTTTTAGTTCAAGTTTTTGTTCATCTTCTGTATTTGTATCTAAAACAGTATATATATCTTCTAGTAATTTATCTTGGTCAACCATTTTTCCTGCTTTTCCTGAAGTTATTATTAACTTGCCTATATCTTTATCTACATAATAGCTTGATTGAGCAACTGCATCTTCTATACTGTTATTTACATTTTGAGCTATCTGATTTATCATATCAGTATCTATTGTTACATTTAAGTCTATATTTTTTCCTTTTATCCATGTTTTCAATATCTCAAAATTATCTTGAAATATATTTCCTACTCTTCCATTTTCATATGCTTGTTCTACTGCATCATCTACTTGATATTTAACTTCTAATGCTTCATATGTTGTTGATGTTTCATACTTACCATGTGTTAAATATATCTGTTTTTCTGCTTTTGTCCCATATATGTTATTTAATTTTTCGACTGCTTCTTCTTTTGTAAGATTAGAAATATCTATATTACTGACTGTTGTTCCCTTTATCATCTTAGTATTTTTGATATTTACAATTGCAAATACTGTAGAAAACAATGCTATGAGAATTACCATTATTGCAATTATAACTAATATTACCCAAAACTTATTATTGTGTTTTTCTTCTAATTCTGGTTCTGGTTTAGTTTCCTTTTCTATTTTTTTTTTCTCTGTTTCAATTTTTTCAATCTCTTTATTTTGCTCTGTATTTTTTTGTTTTTCTTGTGTTTCTTCTAATAGCTGAATATCGCTATCTTTTTCTTTTACTTCCTCTTTAATTTCTACCATATTTTTACTCCTTTTCTCTCTTTTTATATCATACCACATTTTTCAAAATTTGACAATTTTTTTTTGCATTAATCTAAGATTTTCTTTAATAATTTATATGTTTTTTTTGATTTTTTATTACTTTTCAAAAAAAATTACATTTTTTTCGAAAAAACACTTGAATATTGTAAAATTTAATAATATAATAAGACCAACAAAAGATGAAGGAGTTTTAAAAATGGAGTTAACAAAGAATATTTTTTTTAATACAGATAAATTAATCGAAAATAGTAAAGTAAAAATATCATATACTGGTACATTTTTCCAAGACAATTCTGAAAAAGTGTTTTTTCATTATGGATTTGGCGAAAATTGGGACGATGTAAAAGATGTTCTAATGGAAAAAACAGAACTTGGATTTCAAACAGAAATAGAACTTTCTTCTAGTGAAACATTCAATTTTTGTTTATTTAATGAAAAAGGCGAATGGGATAACAACTTTGGAAACAACTACATTTTCCCTATCGAAAAAAATCCTGTAGAACTTATCGTTTTAGATGACGAACCAGTTTCTTTAGGACATGCAAGAAGATTAAGAAAATCTTATATATGGAGTAAAAAAATACGTTTAGCTGTTTATAAAATAATCACTTATTTACCAAAATTAATTTCTGGTAATTATAAGAAAAAAGCAACTAATCAACAATAATAATGAAATAAAAAAAATAATGAAGCAAACTTTTGTCTAATAATAGAGTTTACTTCATTATTTTTTCTATACAATTACCCATCCGCCATTAACAGAAATTATTTGCCCAGTTGTATAATTATCTTCAACAAGCCACTCTGCACACTTAGCAATATCAGCTGTATTTCCAACTCTTTCTAGCGGAATTTCATTTTCTATATTTTTTATATCTTGTTCGCTTAATTTTTTATTCATATCTGTATCAATTATTCCCGGAGCAATAGAATTCACTCTTATATTTGATGGTCCTAGCTCTTTAGCCAAAGATTTAGTCATAGCATCAATCCCCGCTTTACTAATAGAATAAATTGATTCACATGATGCACCAACCATTCCCCATATAGATGAAATATTTATTATACAGCCTTTTTTTCTAGCTGTCATTGTTGGCAAAACTTCTTGTATTACGCAAAAGGTCGAATATAAATTATTATTAATTATTTCATTCCAATCCTCATCTGTTACATCTATAAACATTTTTTCTTGTGCTATGCCTGCATTATTTATTAATACATCAATTTTGCCATACCTATTTATAACATCTTTTATCATTTGACGTACTTCTATTCTTTTAGATACATTCGCTCTGTAAATATCTATGTTTTCATTTTCCTGTTTTAATTTTTGTGCCTCTTCTTTTGACTTATTATAATTTGCTATCACTTTATAACCTTTTTGTGACATCCTTTTTGCAATTTCTCTTCCAATTCCTCGTGACGCTCCTGTAACTAATATTACCATTTTTTCTCTCCTTTGCTAAATAGCTTTTATATAATAAAAAAGCCAGTAATTAAGCTTTTCGCAAAACTACTGACAATATGGAGCCACTTCTCAGATTCGAACTGAGGACCCCCGCATTACAAGTGCGGTGCTCTGGCCAACTGAGCTAAAGTGGCATTCTGGTGACCCCTACGGGAATCGAACCCATGTCTCCGCCGTGAAAGGGCGATGTCTTAACCGCTTGACCAAGGGGCCTTATATACAAAGAACTAAATAATTTATTCAATTATTTAGTTCTTTTGGTGAGCTATCCGCGACTCGAACGCGGGACAACTTGATTAAAAGTCAAGTGCTCTACCACCTGAGCTAATAGCCCGTATGCATGTATTGCACAACGCTTTTATATATTACACTATTTTTCGGCAATTGTCAATACATTTTTAAAATTTTTTTTATTTTTTTGAATTTTTTATGCATTTAGTTTTGCTACAACTTCTTCTACATCTATTCCATGAACTTCACAAGCTTCTTCTAATGTTTCCATTTGAGATGCTGGACAGCCTAAACAATGCATTCCACATTCCATTAATATTTCTGCTTTTTCTGGAGCAATTTCTAAAATTTCTCCAATTTTTGTATCTTTATTAAATTTCATTTTTGACCTCCTCTATTCTCAATTAAGCCTTTAATATAGCTTTTTCATATAGTAGTAAAGTTATCCCTTCCTATTATATGAAAATATTTTATCATAAATACGCAAAATTTGCAATGCTATTTGTTGCTTGTACTAAAAAAATTCATAATTTTTTTAGTTTTAACAAATTTCTACCATTCCATCTCATCGTAATTTTCCTTTTATTATAATAACCCGATTTATTTTTGCTTTTAATTATAAATTTAAATTCATTCGAATATCTTGACATAAAAATGAACCCTCTTTATTAAACTTTTTTGTCTAATAATGGGGTTCGCTTAGGTGTAGCCTAGTCCGGTGAGGAGACGACTCACACATTGTTGCTTCGCATCATGTGTGAACCGTCTTCCTCTCGTTCTAATTTTTATATTTAATTCTTTGGTTGAGCCCATTCTAGTGTATCGCTGTACAGGACTCAGTGCTACGATTTAATAAAGTGCTACACGAAACCCGATGTTGCCGACGTAACCGGTCGTACTGTAGTCGTAACGGTAAGCTGCTGGAAGACCGCTGCCAATGCAATTATAATCGCCCCCGCGTAGAGAACAAGGATTACTGGAATTAGCAGTAGCATGTTCTAATGTCCATTCCCATACATTTCCTGCCAAATCATATATTCCTTGTTTACTAAATGTATCACTCGCTCCTGTTGATAATAATATACTTTTACTTGAACCTTTTGCTCCATATGCTCCAACTGTCCATCCTGAACCGTTTGGTACATATTTCGAATTTTCATTTGTTATATTCCATAAATTATTACTGTAATTTCCCCAGTTTGTACTATCACCTCTTAAATCAGCTTGTGCTGTTCCTTTTGTTTCTAAATATTTTAATACTAAATCCCATTGTACTCCAAACATTAAGCTTGTATTATAACTTCCTGATTCCATACTGTTTGCTAATGTTTGTGCTTGACTACATGTTACATTATTGTATGGATATGCATTTTGTTTTATTACAGGTATTTCTGTTGGCGCTGTTAAACTTGAACCTGATGTTTTTGGTGCACCCTCTATTCCTGTTTCATATTTTCCTACATAAAATCCTCCATTTTTGTATACACTTTTTAACATCTTCTTTTTTAGTTCTGAATATTGAGTACTTGTTAATCCTGTTGCAGCATCTGATGAATATTCGTCTTTGTATCTAGTTCCATTTCTATAATAATCTGTATATGTATGTAAATCTGTTTCTATTTTTGTATATTCTTCATCTGTAAAACTTGTTATTCCTAACCCTGCTGTTGGATATACTTCTTTGGTCATTGGCACTTCTACCCATACATATTGATTTCCTTTA
>CAKPLQ010000062.1 GCA_934167685.1 uncultured Clostridia bacterium
TTACTTATATCATAAATTTTAGATTAAGACATTTTCCTAAATGATATATTAAGACATTATCATAAATGAATTATATTGAAGAAAGTTTCATAAAGCAAAAGTGTTGACATAATGCTTCGGACGTGGTATAATATACAGTGTTAGGATAAAAGTCCTTACAATGTAGAAAAAAGAAGGGAGGATATTTGTAACTGTATAATATTAGATTAAGGAGGAAGATAAATTTGTGTAACTTGTAAACTTAGTATTTAGGAGTGAAAAATGAACTTCGAAAAAAACAGAAACAGATACCTTAAAACTTCGCATCAGAGTAATTTAACATGTGAAGAAAAAACAAAATCTTATTACAAAGGAGAAAAGATTATGAGAAAATTTATTATGGTAATTACAACAGTTATGATGATGGCATTTTTATTAGCAGGATGCAATGTTCTTCGGACAGATAATAAACATGCCTCAGTTTCAGTAACAACATCTGATGGTCAGAGTTATGTATTCCAGAGTGCTAATAGCTCATTAAGTTCTTCAGGCAAAGATTCAGCCTTAAGATTTGCAAGAGTCTCATTAAATATGAAAACTGGTGAAACAGTACATGTAACATTTAAATGTGAGACTTGTGGAAACGAACAGGAAATTGATATTGACAAACCATGGTCAGATTTTATTCATTGTGATTGTCCAGAAGAAATGGATAAAGATGGCAATGTAAGAGAATATGCAGCCATTTTGGTGTCATATAATCAGGATGTTGAAGTAGGAGAAACAGAAAAAACTGCTACCATTAATAGATAAAAATTGTTAAGTTATTTGATGTTTTAAGGCTCCCACTCATTTGTGGGAGTTCTTACATAAGAAAAAGTAAGGAGAATTCAATATGGAGTAAAAAGTGAATTGACTATATCAATTATATCAATAATACTTTGCATAGTTGCTATATCAAGCATATTATTGATAAGATTATAAGAGAAAAGAATCGAGAGAAAAAGCTAAAAAAGTTTTTTTCCTCGATTTTTTAATAGTTCTTTTGTTTAAGCTAAAAATGTAGTATAATATACAAAGAATTTTTTATATAAGCAGAGAGGAAGAATTTAAATGAAACTAAACATAGTAATGGTAGAACCAGAAATACCACAAAATACAGGGAATATAGCAAGAACATGTGCAATAACAGGAGCAAAGCTACATTTAGTACATCCACTAGGATTCCAGATAGATGAGAAGACACTAAAAAGAGCAGGGTTAGACTATTGGGACAAACTAGATATAGAAGAACATGATTCGTTAGAAAAATTTTTAGAAAAATATAAACCAGAAGAAAACAATATGTTTTTTGCAACAACAAAAGGAAAGACACAATATACAGATATAAATTATTCAAAGATGGATGAGGTATTTGTATTATACGGAAAAGAAACAAAGGGGTTGCCAGAGTGGCTTTTAGAAAAATATTTAGACAAAAAGACAATAAGAATTCCAATGTTACCAACATTAAGGTCGCTTAATTTATCAAATTCAGTTGCGATAATCACATATGAGATATTAAGACAACATAATTTTGAGGATTTACAAGGGATTAGTAACTATTTCTCAAAATAAAAGTCATCAAAAACATTGGCAAACTAGGAGGAAGATATAAATAGTGGAAGAAATTGAAGGAATATTAGCAGAAATAATATATCAAAATGAAGTTAATAGTTATGTAGTAGGTGTGTTTGAAACAGAAGAAGAGCAATTTACAGTAGTTGGATATTTACCATTTATAAAAAAAGGTGATACTTTAAGGTTAGTAGGAAAGTTTGTTGAACATAAAGATTATGGAGAGCAATTTAAGATAGAGACTTTTGAAAAGTTGATGCCACAGACGTTAGGGGCATTAGAAACATATTTAGCAAATGGAAATATTAAAGGAGTAGGTCCGGCAACTGCCTCAAAAATTGTAGATAAGTTTGGAGAAGACACAATACATGTTTTAAAATATGAGCCACAAAAGTTAGCACAGATAAGAGGAATAACAAAGGCTAAGGCTGTGGAGATTTCAGAGAGTTTTATAGAAAATTGGGAAGTTTGGCAAATTGTAGGTTTTTTAGAACGATTTGGAATGGGAGCAGAAAGTGCTAAAAAAGTATATGATTTATTGGGAATAAATGCTATTGCAGAAATAGAAGCAAATCCATATATATTAATAGATATTTCAAGAGGCGTAGATTTTAAACAAATAGACCAGATGGCAATTGAATTAGGAGTAGAAAAAGAAAATCAAAAAAGGGTTAAAAGTGGAATTAAATATGCACTTATAAAAATTACATATAATGGACATTGTTGTACTCTAAAAGAAAATTTAATTGAATATGTAAAAAATCTTTTAAATGTAAATGAAGCTGTTATAGAAGATGGAATTATAAATCTAAAAGTAAATAACGAAATAATTGTAGAAGATAGAGAAGGTGAAGAATGGATATATTTATATTCATTTTATAATGCAGAAAGCCAAATTGCTCGTAATATATTGGGATTACAAAAATATAAAAATGTAAAAAAAGTATCTAATATAGAAAAAGAGTTAAAATTAGTTGAAGAAAGAACAGATATATTACTATCGGAAAAACAAAAAGAAGCAATAAGAGCGATAAATGATAATAATGTGACAATTATAACTGGTGGTCCAGGAACTGGAAAGACTACTATAATAAAAAGTATAATTGAGATTTATAAGCAGAAAAAATATAAAATAGTGTTATGTGCTCCAACAGGTAGAGCCGCAAAAAGAATGACAGAGACTACAGGAGAAGAAGCAAGTACTTTGCATAGATTATTAGAAATTGGAAAAGTAGATGAAGAATCATTATTTAAAAAAGATAATGAATATCAAGGAGCTCCAATAGATGGAGATATAATAATAGTTGATGAGGTATCGATGGTTGATATGTTTATAATGAGTTATTTGCTTGATTGTATATATAAAGGTACTAAATTAATATTAGTAGGAGACTGTGACCAATTACCATCAGTTGGGCCAGGAAGTGTGTTAAAAGATTTAATTGCATCAGAAAAAATAACTACAGTACATCTTGATAAAATATTTAGACAGGCGGCTAAAAGCAAAATAATAGTGAATGCACATAGAGTTAACAGTGGAAAGAAGTTTATAAGTAAAGATGATAAAGAAATGGAAGAAGATTCTAAACAGGATTTTTTCTTTATAAAAGAAAATAATCAAGAAAAAGTGTTAGAACAAGTATTATCGTTGTGTAATGGTCGCTTAAAAAAGTTTGGAGATTATGATTTTTTTGAAAGTATACAAGTTTTAAGTCCAACTAAAAAAGGAATGCTTGGAACAAAAGAAATGAACAAAGCATTACAGGAAGAACTTAATCCGCACAGAGAAGGAGAATCAGAGAAAAATAGCATGGGAGCGATATTTAGAATTGGCGATAGAGTAATGCAAATCAAAAATAATTATGATATCTATTGGGAAAGAAAAGACGGTAGAGAGGTTGAAGTTGGAAACGGAGTATTTAATGGAGAAACAGGAACAATTTTAAATATAAATGAAAAAGAGAAAAATATATGTGTTAAATTTGATGATGAAAAGTTGGTGTGGTATGAGTTTAATGATTTGGAACAAATAGAACATAGTTATTGCATTACAATACATAAAGCTCAAGGTAGTGAATTTGATGTTGTAATTATGTTAGTACCACAAGCAGCACCAATGCTTCTTACAAGAAATTTGTTATATACAGGTTTGACGCGTGCTAAAAAGTTACTTATTGTTATTGGCAACGAACGAGTTGTTGATTATATGATTAGTAATGTTGATAGCAAAAAGAGAAATACAGGATTGGAATTTAAATTGAAAAATATAAAATAAGAGTATATTAGGCGTATTAGGCGGAATGCCTAGAAAAAGATTGATTTTTTAAGAGAAATATGATATAATAGGTACCGTTACATGTTAATGTATTTGACTAGATATAGTCAAGAAAGGAAAAAATTATGAAGAAAATCATGAAACGGTTAGTAGCAATTGTAGCATTACATTTTGCAGAATTTTCTGCTTGGGCAATGACAACTCAAAAAAACATTGTCCCAATTTATGTAGATGGGCAAAAGATAGTTGCAAACGAGTTTATACGGTATGTATTATATATTTTTTTGATATATATTAGTATAAGAGCTTTTATCTATCTGATATTCGGCGATTGTAAATTTAAAAAGAGACCAATTGTAGAGACAGATAGCATAGAAGAAGATGACGAGGATGAAATAAAATAATTTTTCCTAAAAAAGGGTTGGTGTAGAAATATTTACACCAATCTTTTTTGTGATAATTTGCATTTTATAAAGATAAGTGTTATAATTAAGTTAACTATTAATTTGTTTTTGACTAGAGTATAGTCAAGTATTAAGGAGGATATATATGAATATGAAGAAGCGGATTTTAGCATTGGTGTTTATGGTAGTTTGTTTTGGAGTGAATATGTTGTCATTGTTTGGAATAGAGAGGATGTATGAATCAAAGGTATTTATACCTGTATACGTCGGAAGCCAATTTATATTGGCAAACCGAATTGTCAGACTTGCAATATACATTATTTTAGTAGTAATAGTTATTATTACGTTTTTTGGAACTGTATATTATTTTGACAAACTGACTGCTAAACCAAAACGCCGTTGCCGTAAAAACAACAAATAATCCTTTTGAAGGAAGTGTATTACACTTCCTTTTTTCTCGATTTGTGAAAAAATTTAACTTTACACACAAACCAATAAAATAAATTGAAAAAGTGTTGACTATAAATAGTAGAAATGATAAAGTAAAGGTAGAATAAAAAGTTTAACAGTCAAAATATTGCTCTTGATTGTACGAAACAAAAGAAAGAGGAGGAAAATAAGATGAGGAACACTAACAGAGTAGTGGGAGGAGTAGTGCTATTAGCAGTAATATTAGTAGCAATAGCATATGCGGCAATAACAAATGTAACATTAAAAATAAATGGAACATCAAAATCACAAGCAAATCAA
>CAKPLQ010000063.1 GCA_934167685.1 uncultured Clostridia bacterium
TACATCAAATCTTACCATAAATCCTGTTCCATTTAATAATGTTGATAACCCTACATTATATCTTGCTAAATGATATAATCTGTGCATTGTCCAGTAGAATAACGCATATCCAGCTGTTATCCAGTTGTCTGTTGGGTTTTTGATGTCCCTATATCCTTGAACTACATCTTCACCTTGACACAATTTTTTATTCATATTTACTATAAAGTCTTTGTCTACTATATTGTCTGCATCAAATACAAAAAATGCATCATAATCTGCGTTTTCTTCTATTTTTTGTTTTAAAAACCATTGTAATGCATATCCTTTTGTTTTGTGCACTGGGTCAAATCTTTCTAATACTATTGCCCCTGCTCTTCTTGCTATATTTGCTGTATTATCTGTACAGTTATCTGCTATTACATATATATCATATAAATTTCTATCATATGTCTGATTTTTTAAACTCTCTATTAGGTTTGCTACTACCATTTCTTCATTGTGTGCTGGTATTATTGCCATAAATTTATGATTTTTATTTGTCAAATATGGTTTATCTTTCAATTTGATTAGAGAACATAAACTAATAACTGTTTGATAACACCAATATGCGGTTAAAATATAAACTAAAACTTGTTTTAGTATATACAAGTACTCCATTTTTTACCTCTCTCTTTTCTTTTTATTAATTTTTACATCTGTATTTTTTAGCGTCTTTTGTGGATTTTATACTATATCTTATTTTCCCACTTTTTATATTATACTATTATTTAGTTTTTTTTGCAATATTTTTGGTAAAATTTTCTTAAATTATGTCTCTTTTATTAAAGCTATCATACATCGTCACAAGCATAAGAATAGTACATACTGCAAGCACCACAAGAGAAAATCCTAATGACGTTATCGTAGTATTTTCTAATCCTGTTGATGTCATGCTCTGAAAATTCGGAAAAATTTTACCTGCAATATTTAAATTATTAAAAGGTATTAATTTTACCCAATCCTTTTTTATGTAAGCATTAATTATTAGCATCGCTATACTATTTCCCATATATGTAGCCAAGCTTAATCCTAAAGCTACTGATGTATTTCTAGTTATAACCGAAAGCATTAATGCAAATATTGTAAATATTATTACCGGAATTAATTTTGCAAAATAATATTCTATAGTAAATAATACATTTCCAATCCTTTCTACATTGCCATTTTTAACAAATATGTATTCATATCCTTCTGTATTGAAAAATAAATTTGCAAAAATCACACTTAAAATTGACATTATTAATGTTATAACAACTAAATAGAAAATGATTGACAATATTTTAGCGGTCAAAATCTTCCATCTTCTGTTTGGTGTTAATGCCCAAAACTTTATTGTTCCTGTTGAAACTTCTGATGATATTGCTCCCCCTGCCACAATCATAGCAAATATTGCAATTACTGTTATAACAAACCCTGGTGCTAATGACTCGAACATCATTCTATAATTTGTTTTAGTTGCATAATTTTGATTTTCAATATTATTTTCTATTTTATATATGTTTATTTTAATATCATCTTCATACTTCTTTTTTTGTTCTGCTGTTAATACTTTGTTGCTTTGATAATCAATTCCTGTTCTTATACTTTTTTGTTCATATCTAATATAATCTAAATATCCTTCTTTAGAATCTCTTATTAATTCCTGATTATCAACATTTCCAATCTGGTACTTAGCTTTCAAATCTAACAATTGTACGTTGTCATTATACTCTTGCTGAGTTATTTCTTTTTGGTTTAGTTTTTGTTTTTCTATTTCCTTTTCATAATTAATATAACCCTGAAAATCGTTATTTATTACTATTTCTAGTAATTTTTCATCCATTTCATTTTCCATGTTATTTAATACTGTATTTTTCCAACCTACAGAATACACATTTATATCATTTTGTAATCTAATTTCAGCAATTTTTATTCTATTCTGAATAGCATTTTTATCACTTTGTAGCAAAGACTCACTTTCCAATTGTTCTTTACATGACTTTATTTCTTCTTCTAAATCTTCTTTCCAATTATTTGAATATTGAACTACAATTTCATTTTTTGCATCCATATATTGCATCAATTTAGACATTCCTAATGCAACAACAAGAGCCAATAAAATAAGTATTATAGCTAATTTTGTTGAAAATTTTTTCCAAGTTTTTATATTTTCATCTATAAATAATTTTAATATGTTCATACTACTTACCTCCTTTGGTTGCATCAAAGAATATCTCTTCTAATGAATGTTCCTTCGGAATTACTGCCTTTATTTCTACATCTGCAACCGCTAATTCTTTTATAATCTGTGGCACTTTATAAGCCGGAAGTGTAATATTTATATGATTATTTTCATTTATCGTATCTATTGCGAATTTTTCTTTAATGATACTTTCTGCCTTTTCTAAATCGTTAGCCCTAATTTCTACTGTTTCTATTGCCTCTTCTTTATTATCATCTGTATCTGCTATATTCTCGACTTTAACTATTTTTCCATAGTCTAATACTGCAACTTTATCACACATCAACTGCATTTCTGATAATATATGAGAAGATACAAATACAGCCACTCCTTCTTTATGTGAAATTTCTTTTAAAATATCTCTCAAAGTCTTTATTCCTGCTGGGTCTAGACCATTTGTAGGCTCATCTAAAATTAAGACTTTGGGTTTATGCAATAATGTCAGAGCCAAGCCCAAACGTTGTTTCATTCCCAATGAATATTTACCAACTTTGTCTTTTTCTCTTCCTTTTAGTTCAACTAATTCTAGAACTTCTTGTATTCTCTCTTCACTTATATTTCTAATTCTCGCATGTAATCTTAAATTATCTATTCCTGACATATATTTGTATAAATCTGGGTTCTCAACTATTGCGCCAATACACTCCATTGCTTTTTCAAACTCTTTTGTTGTATCATAACCATTTACTTTTATTTCGCCAGAATCGCTACTTATCAATTTTAATATCATTTTTATTGTTGTAGTTTTTCCTGAACCATTTGGTCCTAAAAATCCATAAATTTCACCTTCTTGGACTTCTAGGTTTAGATTATCAATAACTTTTCTTTTTCCAAAAGATTTGCTTACATTTTTAAGTTCTAACACTATATTCCCCATCTTATTTTCTCCTCCTTTTAATAACTAATTTAGTAAACTATAGTTTTTTCCATTCCATCGTAATAATAGCTAGTATTATCATCAAACAAAAGGTTTGCATACACAACTTTCCATTTTCCATTTACTTTTTGCAATACAATCTCATCTTTGCTTGCTTCAAACTCATTATTTTTGTTGTATTCTTCAATTCCATCAGAAGTCTTTATAGTCTCTTCAATATTATCTTTTAAACTTACTGTCACTTGATTTTTTTCAAACTGATAACTACTAACTTTTTGGATTTTCCTAGACCAATTAGTTCGTACTTGTCCTTCACTGTAGCCATTTCTTAAGCTTTCTTCCAAAATCTTTTGTTGTATATTTACAGACTCTTGATTATCAATCATAATCTCTGTCAAATCTTTTTTCATCTGATTTGTATATTCTTTAACTTTATCTTCTGGCACCTCTCCTTTAAGAGTTTGAAGTTCTTCAGGTAACACCGAATATTTATCTGTAAGTTCAATAAAACTCTCACATACTTTCTTTATATCCGTTTTATCACTCGCTCTTTGTTTTTCTAAATTTGAAAAATATATTACTAACACTATTAATACTAATATTGTTAAAATTAATCCTTTATTTATTTTTTTCAAAACCTTCATATTTCTTCCCCTTTCACACTTTTGCACCGATGGGACCGGTTCTCAACGGTGCATTTTTCTTTTTCATTGGTGCACCGTTGAGAACCGGTCCCATCGGTGCATTTTTATTCTACCCCATCTTTTATTTTTAGTATATCCTCATCTTGCTTTAAATTTGATCCTAAAAACTCATAACAATTTTTATTAACTTTCATTGCTATAGCCCCAATTTCTTTATCTTCTCTAAGTCTTCCACTTGCATATTTTATTATGATTGGTTTATTTGCAACTGCTTCTTTTACTACTTCTTTATCATCCCTCATGTCTGGTGCTGCAAAATATAATATTTGTCCTGTTACCCTTAATCCTGCCATCAGCAATTCTCTATCTTCAAGTAGATTTTCTTGCACATAGCAATATGTCCATCCAACTTTGCTGACTGAGTCATACACTACCTGCCTATCTCCTTTCAATCTATCACTTGCAAATTCTAATGCTTCTGGATTATTGTGTATTGCTTCTAGTACAACTTCTTTGTCATCTCTTAACTTTTCACTTGCGAATTCTAGCAATGCTCCCTCTTTCTTTACATTTTCTAATACATATTCTCGATTTTCTGAATTCTGCTTCATTTTTGTTATTTCTATTCTTTCTGGCACTTCTCTTTTCACTCCTTTCTTATTTTTATTTTAATTATTTTTTATAACTATTCTACAATCTAGTAGAGTATAATTCTTAATAATATTTACTATCTCGTTCACAAAAAGACCATACTCATTTTGTATGGTCTTATTATAGCATTATTATTTTTTTTTGACTATATATTTTTCTTAATTATTTCTTAAAAGTTATTTTTAAACAGCAAAATTAATCCCCCTAGCCACAATATCTTTCATGTTTTCAATCAAATCATCAATTTCCTTAGGAGTAACAATCATATTATACTCTCCAACATTAAGCGCTTCTTTAACCTCTTCATATTTATCATTTTGTTGAAGTTTATTTAAATATTCATTAGACTCCGCTTTCTCTTGTAACCTATCAATAAAAATGTCAATTCCGTCAGACACAAGAGTTGCAAGTTCCACAACAGTTGGGATTCCCATTGAAATAACCGGAATCCCCAAGGTATTTTCACTAATTTCCTGTCTTGTATTTCCTACTCCTGCACCCGGAACAATTCCTGTATCAGATATTTGAATTGTACTA
>CAKPLQ010000064.1 GCA_934167685.1 uncultured Clostridia bacterium
ACAATAAATTAATATAAGTCTTTAAATTCAATGGTCTTGAAGTTTATCTTTTACATAGCACTGACACGCACTCAATGTTGCTTGTAAATGGAAACATATCAACAGGCACAATAGTTTTAATATCATACTGATTTTCAAAAAAAGTCAAATCTCTAATCAAAGTAGCCGGATTACAACTAATATAAACAATCTTTTTAGGTTTTATTTTTAAAATATTATTAATACTATTTTTATCAAGACCTTTTCTAGGAGGATCAAACATAACAATATCAGCCGAAATTCCTTTATTATTAATCAAATCATCTAAAACAACTTCAACATCACCCGCATAGAACTCAGTATTATCAACATTATTAATTTTAGCATTTTCTTTTGCTGCCTTGATTGCCTCTTCTACAATTTCTATGCCGTACACCTTTTTTGCATATTTTGACATAAATAAAGTAATTGTACCAATTCCACAATATAAGTCAAAAACTGTATCTTGTTTAGTTATTTGAGCCATTTCGACACCTAAGTTATATAATTTTTCTGCTTGTACAGGATTTACTTGGTAAAAAGATAATGGTGAAATTTTAAAAGTGTATTCTCCTAAAACATCTTCAATATAACCATTTCCATATATATTGATATTTTCTTTTCCTAGTATTACATTGGTATTTCTCATATTTATATTTTTTACAATCGTTTTTATTTGCGGAAATTTACTTGTAAGCTCTTCGACTAATTGAGCTTCCTTTGGAATTGATTTTCCATTAACTACTAATATACACATAATTTCATTTGTTTTAATTCCAACTTTTATTACAATATGTCTAAATAAACCTTTACCTGTTTTTTCATTATAAACACTAATTTTATTATCTTTTATAAATTGTAAAATTGTTTTTGCTATTTCTTCTGATTTTGGATTTTGAATCAAACATTTTTCCATAGGTATAACATCATGCGTTCTTTGTGCAAACACTCCTATAACTGGTTCTCCATCTTTATTCACTCCTATTGGATATTGTGCTTTATTTCTATAATGGAATGGATTTTCCATTCCGATTGTTTCTTGAACTTTTACCTTTGTCTTTAATGTTTTATTTACTAGACTTTGAACTGCATTTTGCTTCATTTTCAATGTTTCTTCATATTTTATATGTCTTAGATTACATCCACCACATCTTTTATATGTTATACAATCTGCTTCTTGCCTTGTTTCTGATGATTCTAATATTTCTAATGCTTTTCCAAATGCATGTGAACTTAATACTTTTACAATTAGAATTTTTACCTTTTCACCTTTTATTGTTCCTGGTATAAATACTGTAAAACCATCAATTTTAGCAATTCCTTCTCCTTCATATCCATTATCAATTATTTCTACTATATATTCTTGATTTTTCTTTATTTCCATTCTTATCTTGGACTCCTTTTTGTAACATTGTGTTTATGTTATCATATCTAGTCAATTTTTTCAATAATTTATTATTTACATTTTACGTTTTTTATGATAAGATAGAAAAAATTTAGTAAGGAGTGTTCAATATGCCTGATAAAAATGAAAATAAAAAAGAAATTGAAGTTGTTAAAGGAGATGGCTCAAACTTAGAAATTTCTCAAGTTTATGATCACATAAATGCAGCCAAGCCAAAGAACAATGATAAAAAACCTAAAAACATAATCGTGCCTAATGAGAAAAAAATAGAAAAAAAGAACTAGGGTCTATTATTTAGATCCTAGTATTTTTTTGATTTCTTCTTGTCTTTTTACTTTTTGTGTTGTTGTTTTTATTAATTCTTGGTCTGTTAAAATCATGTTTTTGATATATTTATATGGTGGAAATGTTTTATTTATTTCTTTTATTTGTTCCCATATAATTTTTCTTAACTCTTCTTCTGTTGCATCTGGATATTTTTCTTTTGCAATATCCGTATTATACACTATTTTTACTGATAATTTTAAGTCATTTTTGTCTTTTTCATCTGGCATTCCATAAACTATACATTCTTTTACTAAATCAAGTCTATTTATTAATGTTTCTAATTCTTCTGGGAATACTTTTTTACCATTCTTTAGAACTATCATATCTTTTTGTCTACCTGTTAAAAATATAAATCCATCTTTATCAATATATCCTAAATCTCCTGTATAGAACCATCCATCTCTTATAACTTTATTTGTTTCTTCTTCATTTTCATAATATCCAAGCATTACATTTGGGCCTTTTACACGAAGTTCTCCAATTCCATTTTCGTCTTTATCTACTATTTCTAGTTCTACATTATCCATTGGAAATCCTATTGAACCACTTCTCTTTTTATATGCATTTTCTGCTGCAATTACAGGTGCTGTTTCTGTTAGCCCATATCCTTGAACTAACTCAATTCCTAAATCATTAAATCCTTTTGCAACTTCTTTATCTAATGGAGCTCCTCCTGATATAATAAATCTCATCTCTCCACCTAATGCATTTAATACAGGTTTGAACATTTTTCTTCTTACATCAATATGGCATTTTAATAATGCTTTGCTTACTTTTTTAGCAAATTTAATTGTTTTAGTTTTTCCTTGTTTTTCTATTTCTTTTTCTATATTTCTATATATAGCCTCTACAAGTAGTGGAACTCCAACGAATAAAGAAACTTTATATTCTCTTAAATTTTGTGCCACATATCTTAATCCATCTGGAAACGCTGTTGCAATTCCTGCAGATAACATTACTATCATTTCTGTTGAGCCAAATATATGATGGAATGGCAAAAACGCTAAATTTACATCTGTTGGTAAAAATCTTTCTACTAATTGCATTGCATATACATTTGATGCTATATTATGTTGAGATAACATTACTGCTTTTGATTTTGATGTTGTTCCAGATGTAAACAATAAAATTCCCATTTTATCTTCATCAATTTTATTTTGAATATATTCTTTTTCTCCTTGTTTTAGAAGTTCTTCTCCTTGAGCTTTTAAATTCCAAAAATTCTTATAACCTTCTTTTTCTGTCATACAGATATATTCTTGTAAATTTGTATTTTGCCTTTTCTTTATCTCTTCTATATTTTCTGTATATTTTTCATCAAAAACTACAACATCAGCTTTGCTTCTTTCTAAGCAACTTTCTAGCTCATCAACTTGTAATTCTTTATCTAGAGGAACAGATACAATTCCACCTAATAAATTTGATAAATGAGCAATTACCCATTCATATCTATTTCTTCCTACTATAGCTATTCTTTTGTCTTTAAATCCCATTTCATATAATTTTGTTCCAAATGCGTTGATATCTTGTAATAATTTTTTATATGTGATGTTTTCATATGTGACTTTTTTATCTTCTTTATGTTTTAATATAAATGCTGTATTTTTTGCATATTGTTTGGCTGAATTGTATATTATTCCTTTGATATCTTTAAATTCTATTGCATTAAAATATCTTTCTCTTTCCATTATATATTTCCTTTCTATTCTTCTGTCTATAGTTTATGCATTTATCTAGTTTTCGATACTAGATTATCACATAAATAATATGTTGTCAATATACTGACCGCACTTTCTAAAAATTCTGCACCGTTGGGACCGGTTCTCAACGGTGCAAAATATTCGATATCCATTGTCCCACAATACAAAAAAAGAATCTGCTACAAAAACAGACTCTTTTTTATTTAATCAATTTGCTATTTCCTGTTTTATAATCAATTTCAATCCCTGGTTGCACATTATAAACATATATATTAAAACTTATCCCTTGTCCATTATCTTCTACAGAATATGCTTCCATTTGCACACCATTTGCAACTAAATTTTGATTTTCAAAAATAGGAGTAACTCTATACAATACATGATTTTTAGGATGTTTATCAATATAATCATCTACCGTATTTTCAAATGGTAACATTCCTTCCACATTCATATATCTTGTTCCTGTAATTAAATTCTTTTCATTTGCATTTTCTCCAGCTAATTGATAGCCTATTAAATGACATCTATTATACAAATAATTTCCATCCACTGTTCCTGGATATTTAGCTGTTTGCCAACCTGTTGGTTTTACACTTGAAATTGCTCCTCTTTTTTCATTTTCTGATGGCATGATTTCTTTGCATATATTTGCATATGCAACTCCACATCTTCCCAGTGAGTCTAAATCACTATATGTTTCAAATGCTTTTGTCGTATATTCGTTTTCAGTAAATGTTGGCTTATTATTATTTATTTCTATGTATGGACTTTGATTGTATTCTGGAATACTTGCTAAACTTATTGATGTAGTACTTGATGTTGTTACAGTATTAGTTTCATTTGTGTTATTTGAATTATCGTCCTGTTTTTCTGCTCCAAAGTATCCTGTTATTCCTATTATGATTGCTATACATAGGAATATTATTAGTTCATTTAAATTGTTTCTTTTGTTTCTTTTTCTACTCATTTTTATCCTTTCTATTTTTCCGCTTCTTCTAACATATCATACCCATTTTCTGAATATAACTCATATTTTCCATCTTTATATTGAAGCATTGCTCCTTCTTTTGCTACTTTTAATAATTCTTCAGACGTTATTACTTCTTTAAATTCATGTTCCGGTTTATCTGTAAAATCCCACAAATAAACTTCGCCATTTCTATCTTCTGTTACTAAATATAAATGTCCTTCTTTTCTATCTTCTTGTAACTCTTGATTTTGCTTATTTTTATTTTCTAAGCTTTTTGATAAATCTTGCATAAATTCTTTTACATTGTCATTGTTTTTGATTTGTTCTGTTATGTTTTTTAATAGATCTAAATTCACAATATTCCTCCTTTCTTTTGAGTAATATTTGTTGTTTTATTAAAGTTTGTATTAAAATTTGAATTAATAAATTATAAAAATATAGATTAAATATGTTACATAATACCATATTCAATCTATATTGTCAATTT
>CAKPLQ010000065.1 GCA_934167685.1 uncultured Clostridia bacterium
CTACCATAAAAGGCTTTAAACATTATATCACTTTTCATCTTTAGTTCTGGATTTATTTCTACTTTAAAACTCATCCTCTTGCTCCTTTCATTATATAGTTTTTGTGTTATTTTAGCAATCCTTTTTGCTACTTTTTCTCATGTAAAATAAAAGGCACAATTAATAAAGGTGCATAGGCATCACTCTCCGCTCTGTAATGTTTTACTATTGATTTCTTTTCTTTGAATAAAACTTTTGAAAAAAATCAAGACTTTAAAATTTCTTCTGTCATTCCTAAGTTGCTTTTCGTACTATAAATTCAGTACACATCTAATATAACACATCTTGCTACATTTGGCAAGACCTTTTTTCATAAAAATTTGCACCGTTAAGAACCGGTCCCAACGGTGCACTCATTCTCCTTTTGCAAAGCCTTTATCTCTTTTTGTTTAGCCTTCAAATTATCTTTAGCAACAGTCATAAGAAGTTTAATTCTATTAGTTTGGTTAGCCTCACTAGCGCCAGGGTCATAATCAACAGGCACAATATTAGCATCTGGATATGTATCCCTTATAGTCTTAATTACACCTTTACCAACAACATGGTTAGGCAAACATGCAAATGGTTGAACACAAATTATGTTTTGAATTCCATTTTCCATATATTCAAGCATTTCTGCAGTTAGGAACCAACCTTCACCTGTCTGGTTTCCTGTTGATAAAACTGACTGAACATTATCAGCTAAATGCCAAATATCACAAGTTGGCAAATATCCTTTTTTAGAATTTTCCAATGCTTTTTTTGCATCTTTTTCAAACAAATTAATCAATTTCAATCCTGTTTGAGATATTATAGACTTCATTTGTCTGCCTTTAAGTAACTTGTTAGCTATTACACCATTTGCAGTAACATATTTAACAAATCCCATAAAGTCTGGTAACACTACTTCTGCTCCCTCTTTTTCTAATAAGTTTGCTACATAGTTATTTCCAAATGGATGATATTTTATTAAGATTTCTCCAACAATTCCAACCTTTGGTTTTTCTTGGTTTGCATTCCACTCAATCTTTTCAAAATCTTCTACCATTTGATATATTCCAGCAGAAAATTCTTTTGCACTACTCTTTATTGCAAGTTTAATAGCTTTTTCCATCCATTCATCAAACAACTTCTCTGTTTCGCCTTTATTTTTTTCATATGCTCTATTTTTATAAAGCATCTTTTGTAATAAATCTGCTAATACCATAGATTTAATAAGCTTTTCTGCTAATGGAATTGTCAATTTAAATCCTGGATTTTTTTCCATTCCAACAACATTAAATGAGATTACTGGCACTTGTTCAAAACCTGCATCTTTTAATGCCTTACGAATAAATCCTATGTAATTTGTAGCTCTACATCCTCCACCTGTTTGAGACATTATTAATGCTGTTTTATTTACATCATATTCTCCAGATTCCAATGCTTCTACCATTTGTCCTGTTGTAATAATTGATGGATAACATGCATCATTATTTACATATTTTAGTCCTGTTTCTATAGTATGTGGCGTACATTCTCTTAAAAGTTTTGCCTTATATCCTTCGCTTTGTAATACTGGCTCAATAAAGTCAAAATGAATTGGTGCCATTTGTGGTATTAATATTACATATTCTTTTTTCATCTCTTCTGTAAATGAATTTCTTTTTAAATAATATTCCCCATTTTCCTTCTCATCTTTTTTAGAATTTAAACGTTTATTTATACTTGCTAATAATGAACGTAAACGTATTCTTACAGCCCCAAGATTATTTACTTCATCAATTTTTATTAATGTATACATTTTTCCGAAACTTGTTAAAATCTCTTCAACTTCATCTGTTGTTACTGCATCAACTCCACATCCAAATGAATTTATTTGCACTAATTCTAAGTTATCATGTCTACCAACAAAGTCTGCTGCTGCATATAATCTTGAATGGAACATCCATTGGTCAACAACACGAAGTGGTCTTTCTGGCAATGTTTTATCTGCAACACTGTCTTCTGTTAATACACACATTCCTAAACTTGTAATTAATGTATCAATTCCATGGTTTATTTCAGGGTCTATGTGGTATGGTCTACCTGATAAAACAATTCCTTTTAAATTATTTTTCTCAATGTATTCTACTGTTTCTTTTCCTTTATTATGAATATCTTCTCTGCATTTTTGATATTCTGCTTGAGCCTTTTCTATTGCTGTCTTTAATTCCTTTTTAGTAAAATTGTATTCTGCAAATTCTGGTAATTCCATCATTCTTTTTAATAATGCTTTAGATTCAAATGGTAAAAATGGATTCAAGAATTTTATATCATCTGCTTTTAATTCTTCTACATTATTTTTTAGTACTTCTGAATATGAAATTACTATTGGACAATTATATCTGTTATTTGCATCTTGATATTCTTTTCTTGAATATGGCATACAAGGATAAAATATTGTTTTTATTCCGTTTTGTATTAAACTTATAACATGTCCATGTGATAATTTTGCAGGATAACATACTGATTCTGATGGCATTGATTCAATACCTTTTTCATATATCTTTCTTGTACTTTTTTCTGATATTATTACTCTAAATCCTAGATTTGTGAATAATGTAAACCAAAATGGATAATCTTCATACATATTTAGAACTCTTGGTATTCCTATTGTTCCTCTAGGTGCATCTTTTTCTTCTAATGGTGTATAATCAAAAATTCTTTCATATTTGTATTTTACAAGGTTTGGCAAGTCTTTATGCTCATTTACTATTCCTTCGCCTTTTTCGCATCTGTTTCCAGATATATGTCTTTTTCCATTGCTAAATCTATTTATTGTTAATTGACAATGGTTTTCACATCCATTACATCTTGTGTGTGTTACTTTTATATCTAATTCGTCTATTTCCTCTATTGTTGCAAGTGTTGAATGATATTCCATATCCATGTTTGCTTCATATTGCTCACATGCTAGTAATGCCATTCCATAAGCTCCCATAAGACCTGCAATATCTGGTCTAATAACATTTCTTCCAACTATTAATTCAAATGCTCTTAATACGGCTTCATTATAGAACGTTCCACCTTGCACAACTATATGACTTCCTAGTTTTTTTACATCTCTTATTTTCATTACTTTTTGGATTGCATTTTTTATTACTGAATATGATAGTCCTGCTGATATGTCACCTACTGAATATCCTTCTTTTTGTGCTTGTTTTATTTTAGAGTTCATAAATACTGTGCATCTTGACCCTAAGTCTACTGGATTTTGTGCTTCTAATGCTTCTTTTACAAATTCTTCTATACTTAAATTTAAGCTTTTTGCAAATGTCTCGATAAATGAACCACATCCTGATGAACAAGCTTCATTTAACATGATATTATCAATTGTATTATTTTTTAATTTGATATATTTCATGTCTTGTCCACCAATATCAACAATGCTTGTTACTTTTGGCTCAAATTTCTTTGCAGCAGTATAATGTGCTATTGTTTCTATTTCATTTAAGTCTACATTTAATGCTGTTTGTATTAATTTTTCCCCATATCCTGTAACACCACTATAACGAATTACTGCGTCTTTTGGCATAACAAAATATAGCTTTTTTAACATCTCAATAATACTTTCTAGTGGTTTTCCACCATTTCCTTGATATGCTGAATATAATAATGCTCCATCTCTATCTGTTACAACTAATTTAGATGTTGTTGAACCTGCATCTATTCCAACAAAACAATCTCCTTTATGTTCTGATAAAGGCTTTTTTTCTACTTTGTCTTTTTCATGTCTTGTTTTGAATTCTTCGTATTCTGCATTTGTTGTAAATAGTGGTTTTAGTGGTTGTGTTGTTGTATCATGTGATTGTCTTAATACTTGTATTTTGCTTTTTAATTTTTCTACACTAATTGGCGTCATGTCCTTTGCATCTAAGCATGCTCCTTTTGCAACTAGTAAATGCGCTTCTTCTGGCACTATAGTTTGCTCTGGTGTTAAGTGTAATGTTTCTACAAATCTTTTTCTTAATTCTGGTATATATGTAAGTGGTCCTCCTAAAAATGCCACATTTCCTCTTATTGGTCTTCCACATGCTAACCCTGATATTGTTTGGTTTACAACTGCTTGTAAAATAGACACAGCAATATCTTCTTTAGCTGCACCTTCATTTAATAATGGTTGCACATCAGTTTTGGCAAATACTCCACATCTTGAAGCTATTGGATATATTGTTTGATATCCTTTTGCTAATTCATTTAAACCTGCTGTATCTGTGTTTAATAATGATGCCATTTGGTCCAAAAATGCACCTGTTCCACCAGCACATGTTCCATTCATACGTTGTTCTATTGATTTTCCAAAATATATTATTTTAGCATCTTCTCCTCCAAGCTCTATTACAACATCAGTTTGTGGTATGTATTTTTCTACTGCCCTTTTACATGCCACTACTTCTTGGATAAATGGCACATCTAAAAATCTTGCTGTACTCATTGCTCCTGAACCTGTTAATGCTATTGTGAATTCTTTGTCTTTATATTTTTCCGCTAGTTCTTTTAATACTTTACATACAGTATTTTTGGTATCTGAATAGTGTCTTTCATATGATGTATATATCTCATTTAAATTCTCATCCATTACTGCTATTTTTACTGTTGTTGAACCTACGTCCATTCCTATATGTACTATTTTACTCATATTTATCCCGTTCCTTATTCTTAAACTTTTTCAATTCTCTGGGTAATATATCATAATTGTTGTTTTTTTTCAAGTTATCAAAACTCGATTTTATTATACAAAATATTTGTGAACGAATTGTGAAAAAAAGGGTTCTATAATAAATGTTGGGGTGGTACAAAAAACACTTCAACATTTTTTATTATTTTTAATAAAATAAACACACT
>CAKPLQ010000066.1 GCA_934167685.1 uncultured Clostridia bacterium
GGCTATAGGTATAGAGATATTTCAATAATTACAAAAAATATAGCTACATATTCGAGCTTGGCAAGAGCGATATTTGATAAATACGATATTCCAATATTTATAGATGAAAACAGAGACCTAAATCAAAATATTGTAATACAATATGTACTTGCAATTTTAGAAATATTTATAAAAAATTGGTCATATGAAGCGGTATTTAATTATATAAAAACAGGATTTTCTAACATAGAAGAAGATGATATATTCAAACTAGAAAAATATTGTTTAAAATGGGGAATAAAACAAAACAAATGGAAAAAAGAATTCACATATGGAAATTACGAAGAAAAAGACAAAGCAGAAATCGAAAGACTAGAGCAAATCAGAAAAGACTTAGTAAATCCATTAATGAATTTAAAACATAAAATAGATGAAAATAAAACAGTAAGAGTAATATCAAAAGCAATATATGAATTTCTTGTAGAGCAACAAATATTTGAAAAAGTGCAAAAAAAGATAGACGAATTGAACGAAATTGGACAAATAGATTTGGCAAATGAATATGAAAGCAGTTTGCAAAACATAATAGAAATATTAGACGAAATTGTACTAGTTTTTGATGAAGACAAAATAACGATAGATAAATATAATCAAATATTAAAAATTGGATTTAAAAATAGTAGTTTAACAAAAATACCAGGAACACAAGACCAAGTAATAATGGGAGATGTAGATAGGTCAAGAAACCATAAAGTAAAAGCAATATTTATAATAGGGTTAAATGATGGAGAATTTCCAAGTGTCCGTAAAGACGAGGGCTTTTTAAATGATACAGATAGAGAAATATTAAAACAAGATGGACTTGAACTTGCAAAAGGAACAATTGATAAATTATATGAAGATAGTTTCAATATATATAAAGCGTTTACAACAGCAGAAGAAAAATTATATTTATTATATTCATCATCAGACATGCAAGGCAAAGCGCTACGCCCATCAATGTTAATAAATAAAATAAAAAAGATATATCCTATGTTACAGGAAAAAAGTGATGTAATAGAAAAAGAGGGCGAAATATTAAACAAAAAAACAACATATGAAGAATTGATAGCAAATTTAAGCAAATTAAAAGAGCAAGATATAGATAAAATTTGGTATTATGTGTATGATTTTTATAAAAAAGACACAGAATGGAACGAAAAATTACAACAAAGTTTAAAAGGTTTAGAGTATACGAATATTCCAGAAAAGATAGAACAAAATAATATTGATAGATTATATGGAAATACATTAGTAACAAGTATTTCAAAATTAGAAAGATATAGAAGTTGTCCATTTTCTTATTATTTACAATACGGATTAAAAATCAAGCCACAAGAAGAATTAAAAATTCAGACTTTAAATACAGGAACATTTATACATGAGGTAATAGATGAATTCTTTGAAACGGTTAAAGCACAGGGAATCAAATTAGAAGAAATTGAAGAAGAACAATTGTCAGAAATAATAAATAAAATAATTGATGCAAAATTAGGGCAAAATAAAAATTATATATTTACATCAACGGCAAAATATAGAGCATTAGTTATAAGATTAAAAAAGATAATAAAAAAAGCATTAAAATATATAATTGGAACAATTGTGCAAAGTAGATTTGAAGTATTGGGAACAGAAGTTGAATTTGGCGAAAAAGGCAAATACAAACCAATAAGATTAACACTAGAAGACGGAAAAAGAATAGAAATAATAGGAAAAATAGACAGAATAGATACTGCACAAGGAGAAGGTGGGAAATATCTAAGAATAATAGATTACAAATCATCGGCAAAAAATATAGATTTAAATGAAGTCTATGCGGGGCTACAAATTCAATTATTAACATATTTAGATGCATCATGTAAAGAAGAAGATTTAATGCCAGCAGGAGTACTATATTTTAGTATGTTAGAGCAAATGATAAAATCTAATAAAAGAATGGAACAAGAAGAAATAGAAGAAAAAATAAGAGCAAATTTTAAAATGAAAGGCTTAATTTTGGCAGATGTAAAAGTAGTAAAACTGCATGATAAGAATTTACAAAATGGAAGTTCAGCACTTGTTCCAGCATATATAGGAAAAGATGGAGAATTAAGTGAAAAGAAAACAAGTGGAGTAACAGCCGAACAATTTAAAGATTTACAAAAATATATGTATACAGTTATAAAACAAATATCAACAGAAATACTTGGAGGCAATATAGATTTAAAACCATATTATAAAGATAAAAAAACGCCATGTAAATATTGTGATTATAAAAGCATTTGTTCATTCAATATGGGGGGATGCGAAAATTCTTATAATTATATAGACAAAAAGAGCAAAGAAGAAATTTTGCGAAAGTTGAGGGACTAGTCTCAACTTGCAAATTAGATTATATGAAAGGACTTGAAATATGAAAGATTTATCAAATGAAAATGTTATTCATGTAAAGAAAGATGGAATAGAGTATTTACAATTTAGAAAACTGCTAAAATATAGTGATATAGTGAAACATGCCTATGCGATAGGATTGGATAAAAATTTTAGAACAGCAAGGGCCAAAAATGCTACACCATTGACACAAGAAGAATATGAGAAGGCTGTAAATGACTACAAAAATTTAGCAAATTTTATAGGAATAGATTATATAAATATAGTTAAGCCAAATCAAGCACATACTAAAAACATAAAAATAATGACTGAAAAAGTGAATATGAATGCTCCGGATTTTAATTTACAGGAATATGCTGAGACAGATGGATTAGTAACTAATAAAACAAATATAGCATTAGCTACAACAAATGCTGATTGTATTTTATTATTATTTTTTGACCCAGTAAAAAAAGTAATTGCTAATGTGCATTCTGGGTGGAGAGGTACTCTACAAAGAATATCAATAGAAGCGGTTAATAAAATGAAAGATGAATATGGATGTAATCCAGAAGATATAATTTGTTGTATCTGCCCAAGTATTAGAAAATGTCATTTTAAAGTGCATAAAGATGTTCAAGAACCATTTTATAATGAGTTTAAAGATTTAAAAGAAATAGATGAAATAATAGTTCCAGTAGAAGGAGAAGATAGATGGGCAATTGATACTGTAAAGATAAATCAGATAATTTTAGAACAAGCAGGACTAAGAAAAGAAAATATAATAGATTGTGGAATTTGCAGTGTATGTAATTCGGATTTGATACATTCTTTTAGAGCTGAAAAAGAGGGATATGCACTAGAAACTGCGTTGATAGAATTAACTGATAAAAAGTAATTAGAGATGGGACCAAAAAGTGCCTGATATTGTTAGAGTTTTGGAGGGGGAAAATGATAATACCAGAAAAATTAAAAATAGGAGATACAATAGGAGTTATAGCTCCATCAAGCCCTATTGTAGGGGATAACATAGAAGAGCTTAATACAGCAAAAGAAATAATAGAGAATTTGGGTTTTAAAGTTAAATATTCTAAAAATATATTTTCTAATACCAATAATTATAGTGCTACAGCCAGGGAAAAAGCAGATGATATAAATGAGATGTTTGCTGATAAAGATGTGAAGATGATTTGGTGTGCAAAAGGCGGAAATAACAGCAATTCCACATTTGAATATATTGACTATGATAATATAAAGAAAAATCCCAAAATCATTTGCGGGTTTAGTGATATAACTTCTTTAACTAATATGATTACAGAAAAAACGGGATTGGTAACCTTTAGTGGAACTAATTTTAAGACTGTAGCGACAGATGAAACAGATTATAGTTT
Organism: uncultured Clostridia bacterium; assembly: GCA_934167685.1. Classification (GTDB taxonomy): domain Bacteria; phylum Bacillota; class Clostridia; order TANB77; family CAG-508; genus CAG-269. The sequence goes on from CAKPLQ010000066.1 coordinate 3,759, forward strand.
AAAAGAGGTTTTAAAAAGATTTGTTGATGGAAGTTTGGAATTGGGAGTTAAAGGAGAAGAATATAAAATAATACAACAAGGTGTTGCGGAAGGGCAACTTATTGGTGGTAACTTGAATTTAACAAGTGGAATGGTTGCAGGAAAATATTCTATTGATTTTACAGATAAAATATTATTTTTAGAAGAGTTGGGCTTTGAAACAGAGCCTGCAATGGTAAGTAATTTCTTATATTATATGAAACAAAATGGTATATTTAATAAAGTGAAAGGTATTTGGCTTGGTAATTATACTCATGAAAGTGGAATAAAATTGGAAGATATTTTATTAGATACTATTGGTGATGAGTTTGGTGGTCCAATTATTAAGTCAGAGAATTTTGGACATATTGATAAAAAGACTGTTATTCCAATTGGTACTAAGGCTAGAATTGATACTAATAATGACCGAAAAATTGAGTTGGTTGAAAATTGTATAAAAAGTATTGACTATAAATAGTAGAAATGATAAAGTAAAGGTAGAATAAAAAGTTAAACAGTCAAAATATTGCTATTGACAGTAAAAAAACTAAAGAAGGGTGGAAATAAAAAGATGAGAAATACAAACAGAGTTGTAGGAGGAGTAGTGCTATTAGCAGTAATATTGGTAGCAATAGCATATGCGGCAATAACAAATGTAACATTAAAAATAAATGGAACATCAAAATCACAAGCAAATCAAACAAATTTTGTAGTGCAATTTGTAGGAGAGCCAACAACAGGAGGAAAAGGAACGACAACAGCAACAATAAATACAAGCAAAAGAACCGAAGGAACAGTAAATGTAGAAGGATTGTCAGCAAAAGGAGATACAGCCACAGCAACATTTACAGTGCAAAATTCAAGTCAGGATTTGTCAGCAGATTTAACAGCAAAA
>CAKPLQ010000067.1 GCA_934167685.1 uncultured Clostridia bacterium
TTTTCAAATGCTACAATTGTTCCTCTAACACGTGCAACAACTTCTCCTTTAAATGGTTCATAAGAATCAAATATGCTATTCATAACACCTTCACCTTTTGTATCTGTAAGGAATTCTGTTCTATATCCTATTAAGCCTCTTGCTGGAATCTTGAATTCTATTTTTGTATGTCCAACTTCTGCTGGTTCCATATTAACCATTTCAGCTTTTCTTCTACCTAATTTTTCAATTACTGTTCCTACTGAATCATCTGGAATATTTACGACTAGTCTTTCAATTGGTTCACATTTTACACCATCAATTTCTTTTATAATTACTTTTGGCCTTGATACTAGTAGCTCATATCCTTCTCTTCTCATTGTTTCAATTAATACTGATAAATGTAATTCTCCTCTTCCTGATACTACAAATGAATCAGGTGATGCTGTTTCTTCAACTCTTAAGCTTACATTTCTGTCTAATTCTTTGAATAGTCTATCTCTTAAATGTCTTGATGTGATAAATTGTCCTTCTCTACCTGCGAATGGTCCGTTGTTTACACTAAATGTCATAGATACTGTTGGTTCATCAATATCAACAAATGGTATTTTTTCTGGATTATTGAAATCACAAATTGTATCACCTATGTGAATATTTGGAATACCAGAAACTTCTATAATATCTCCTGCTGATACTTCATCCACTTCAACTTTCTTTAATCCCATATGTGTATAAACTTTTGCTATTCTTCCTTGTGATATTTTATCATCTTTTTCGCATATGCTTACAGGCATACCAACTTTTATTGTTCCTCTTTCTAGTCTTCCTACAGCAATTCTTCCTACATAATCATCATAATCTATATTAGAAACTAACATTTGAGCTGGACCTTCTTCATCACAGTCAGGTGCTTTTATTGTATTTATTATTGTTTCAAATAAACATGTTAAATCTCCATCTGGGTCATCTAAATTTAATTTAGCTGTTCCATTTTTAGCTGATGCATATACTACTGGGAATTCTAATTGATCATCATTTGCATCTAGTTCTATAAATAGTTCCATTACTTGATCTAATACTTTTTGTGGTTCTGCACCAGGTCTATCTATTTTATTGATTACTACAATTGGTTTTAAATTCATTGCTAATGATTTTTTTAGTACTTCTCTTGTTTGAGGCATTGCTCCTTCGAATGCATCAACTAACAAAAGTACTCCATCAACTGTTTTTAGTACTCTTTCTACTTCTCCACCAAAGTCAGCATGTCCAGGTGTATCAACTATGTTAATTTTTATACCATTAAACATTACTGCTGTATTTTTAGCAAGTATTGTTATTCCTCTTTCTTTTTCTTGGTCATTAGAGTCCATTACTCTTTCTGCTACTTGTTCATTTTCTCTAAATACATGGCTTTGTCTTAACAAAGCATCTACTAATGTTGTTTTTCCATGGTCTACGTGTGCAATTATTGCAATATTTCTTATTTTTTGATTATTCATTTTTTATTCTCTCCCTTTTTTTATTTTGCTAATTCTAATATTTTTTCCATTATCTCTTCTGTAATTTCATCTAATTCATCTTTATTTCTATTGCTAAAGTCCATTGGTTCTCCGTATCTTATTATCATTTTGTCAAATGGCTTTTCTCCGCCAGTTATTCCCACTGGAATAACTCTAGCTCCTGTTTTTACTGCAAAAAAGGCAGCACCATCTTTTGTTTTTTGCCCTTTTTCTACACCATTTCTAGTTCCTTCTGGAAATAGCGCTATACTTTCTCCATTTTTTAAGGCTTTAAGTGTAGTTTTTAATGCTGATATATCTTTTGAATCTCTTTTTACATATATCCCATCAAATACAACTCCTAAGAATGCAAAAAATGGATTTTTACGAAGTTCTTCTTTAGCTAAGAATCTTACATGTCTTTTAGCTGTAACTACAATTAAAGGTGGGTCATTATATGTTCTATGATTTCCACAATAAATTAGTGGTTCTTTTTTGTCTCTTGGAATGTTTTCAGTTCCTATAACTTTTACTCTATGTACTACTATAAAATATAAACGTATTGCTGTTCTAACTATTGCTCTAATTATTTGCTTAAATATTATCATTTGCGATACCTCTTTCTTTTTTATTCTTGCCCAGGTACATATATGTTTTTGGCCACAACATCAAGTGCTACAACATTCATCGCTGTTAAATTTTCGATTTCTTTTCTTGCTTTTGTTTTAAATTCTTTAAGTGTTTCTTGAATATTACAGCCATACATCACTGTTACTTCCATATATATAGTTGGACCTGCTTCTGTACTTGTAACTCTTGTTCTTATTACTCTATATATTGCCGGCATTTTTTCCGCCAAGTATTCCATTATTTGCCTAAATACTGTGTCTGAAATTGTGAATCTACCTAAATAACTAAAAGTCGGCCTTATTATCGTCTTTTCTGATATATATGGTTTTTGTCCAATTCCTTTTGATTTAAATATTTGTAATGGGTCTAATAGATAACCCGAAAAATCTTTTTTTAATTCAAATGTAGGTACTGGAATTACATGTTTTCCTTCTGTCACCCTCATGTTTCTTGCTGTTTGGATTTCCTCTTCTGTTGCTACATCAGTTATATATGTTGTTTCTGATATTTCTGGCAATCCTAAATTTGCTGCTATTTTTTGCACCATCCCGTCTGATGTCCCTAGTATCAGTATTTTAGGAGGTTTGTATTTTTTCAATGCTCTTTCTATTGGCTTTTTTTCATCATCCTCATAAAATAATGCATGTTTTACTGTTTCTATTTTAGTTGGTGCCTTTTTAGCTGACGTACCTGCAATTATTTCATTGTCATTTATTAATAGTCCATCATCAATTATAAAATGAATATCTTTTTCACTTGCTACCATTTGAGCTCTATAGCTTTTTCCAGTTCCTGATGGTCCAACAAATGCATATACTTTTATCTTTTCGAACAACATATTTTTCTCCCTTTACTTAGTTAAAGGCACGATAATTCGTGCCTCACGTTATACGTGTTATTTTATATTTTTTCTGGAACTTCTTCTCCCTCTGAAACTTCTGCAATTTTAATATCTCTAACATGTTCAATTTTTTCCCATGTTGTTTCTCTTTTAAATAAACATTTAATGTTTATTATTACCCATGTTCCCATAAATAATGGATAATATAATAATCCTTTTAGCATTGGTTTTATTGGTTTTCTATCTAATGTCATTGCAACGATTGCTGTTCCTATTGGTAATAATAATGTTGGTATTAAATATCTTAATATATTAATTACAAATTCTAAATTTGTCATTGATTGTGCTGCATACATTGCACAATTAATAAATAAAACTAACATTGTTATTACTAACATTGGTGTTGTTCCTACTATATATAAGAATCCATCAAATGTCACTAATGATTTATGCTCTTTTACACTATTAAATAATTCTCCAGTATATCTTTTCATACATTGCATATGTCCAACTGTCCATCTACTTCTTTGTGACCATGATTGCTTAAATGATGTCGGTTGTTCATCATATACTATTGCATCTGTTGCCCAGCCTAGTTTTTGGCCTTTTATTATTCTTTTAAGTGAAAATTCAATGTCTTCTGTTAATGTTTCTGTTTGCCATCCATTTGGTTTTACTACATCAAATCTTACCATAAATCCTGTTCCATTTAATAATGTTGATAACCCTACATTATATCTTGCTAAATGATATA
>CAKPLQ010000068.1 GCA_934167685.1 uncultured Clostridia bacterium
CCCCAATCTATTACATTTTCAAGGAATTTTCCAAATCTTCCTGTTCTAATTGTATCTGGATACCAATTTATTTTGTTATTATTTGCAACTAATTCGTCTCTTAGTTTTGTCATTGCAACAAACCAACTTTCTTTTGGATAATACAAAAGTGGTGTGTCACATCTCCAACAATGTGGATATGAATGTAGATGTTTTTCTTTAGAGAATAATTTTCCCTCATTAGCTAACCATTTACATATATCTTCATTACAATCTCTTACAAATTTACCTGCCCATGGTTCAACTTCTGGCACAAATTTACCTGATTTGTCTACTAAATTTACAAATGCTATTCCATTTTGTTTTGCAACTAAACTGTCATCTTCACCATAAGCTGGTGCAATATGTACAATTCCTGTACCATCTTCTATTGTTACATAATCACCATGGATTACTTCAAATGCTTTCCCTTCTACTTTAACAAATGGCATTAATTGCTCATATTTTATTCCTAATAATTCTGTGCCTTTAAATTCTTTAACTATTTCATATGGTGTTTCTTTTAATACATTTGTAAGTAAGTCTTTAGCTAATATATAATTTTCATATTCAGGTTCGTCATCTGTTCCAATATTTGCTTTTACTTCAACATATGTATATGCTTTGTTTACACATAGTGCTAAGTTTGATGGTAATGTCCATGGTGTTGTTGTCCATGCTAATATATATTTATCTTCTCCAACTATTTTGAATTTTGCAATACATGTTAAGTCTTTTACATCTTTATATCCTTGTGCAACTTCATGTGATGATAGTGCTGTTCCACATCTTGGGCAATAAGGCATTACTTTATGTCCTTCATACAATAGACCTTTTTTCCACATTTCTTTTAAAGCCCACCATACTGATTCAATATAATCATTGTGATATGTTACATATGGATTTTCCATATCTACCCAATATCCTACTTTGTTTGTCATTTCTTCCCACATATGCACATATGTGAATACACTTTCTTTACATTCTTTTACGAATTTTTCTACACCATATTCTTCAATTTGTTCTTTTCCTGATATTCCAAGTTTTTTCTCTATTTCAAGCTCTACTGGTAATCCATGTGTATCCCATCCAGCTTTTCTATCTACATGATATCCTTTCATTACTTTATATCTTGGGATAATATCTTTCATTACTCTTGTCTCGATATGTCCAACATGTGGCTTTCCATTAGCTGTTGGTGGTCCATCATAAAATGTGAAATATCTTTTTCCTTTATTCATATCAAAATTTTTCTTTATGATATTTTTTTGTTTCCACATTTCTGCCACTTTGTTTTCCATTCCTACAAATCCGTTTTTTAATTCTACTTTTTTGTACATACAATCTCCTCCTTAATTATTTTTTACACTCTTAATGTTTTGTAATTCAAATCTATATTTTTGCTTTACATCTGGATATTTGTTATGGTCTACTTCTGATAAAAACATTTTCTTTGGACGTACCCATAATCCTCCATCTTCATACAATCTTCTGTATACTACCATTTCTTCCTGTGTCTCGGAATCTTTGGCAATTCCTTCAACTAGATAATAATCTCCTTTAAAATGCTTGTAAATTCCATTAATTTTTAGCTCTTGCACAATATCCCTCCTTTTTTACTTGCAAAACAAAAAGCCCTAATATGCATTTTGTTCTGCATATTAGGACGAAATTTATCTTATATTAATTCCGCGGTACCACCTATTTTAATATTAATTTCTTAATATTCTCTCTTTTATCTTTAACGCAGATTTACGTCAAAACTTACTTTTATTTTTTCAGTTCTGCTACTAACAAAGGTGATAACAAATAATTTTTACTTTCAAACTCACACCAATCGTTTGATTCTCTCTTAAGCTATTATATTACTTGTGTTGTCCTTGTTCTCGTATTTTATGTCTATTATTATACCACATTTTTTCCATTTTGCAAGTATATTTTTCACTTTTTTGTATATACTTATTATATATAGTTATAATTCACTATAACTATATGCTTAGTTATTATTTGATAATATATTGTTTGAAAATACCGCGTAAGCGATCAAACGAGCTTATGCGAGTGCGATATGGAGCAATCTACATTATATTTTTAATATACAGATTGCGACACCAAGGTATTAAGAAATAATATATTATCAAATTAACAAAAAACTGCATTTGCATTAGTGAATTATAATTATATCTAATTACATAAGCTAAAAGCAATGTAATGGATTGGAGGTTTTTATGGATTTTAATAGAGTTCAAAATGTTTTAAAAAACAAAGAAAAAGTAGATATTTTTTATGATGAACGTCCTGTTTGGATTCAAGGAGTAAACAATCATGTTGCTAAAGTAGGTTTTATAGACAATTTCGAAGAACGTGATGTTTTCATCGAGGATTTATATGAAAGAAATTTATATAATTAGAATATAAAAAGACTGGTTTATGTACTTAATACGGTTCTATAATAAATGTTGGGGTGGTACAAAAAACACTTCAACATTTTTTATTATTTTTAATAAAATAAACACACT
>CAKPLQ010000069.1 GCA_934167685.1 uncultured Clostridia bacterium
TTATTATAATTTTATTATTATTAATTGTGAAATTCGTTATCATATCAATGTTTCCTCCATTTTAAAAAATAGAATATAGCTATTTCAATTTTAAATTTATCTATAGACTTTGTAAAATCTCTTTACAAGCTATTTTTAGGCGAGTACAATGAAATTACAAAATAGAAAATATTAATTTTAAATATCTGTTTTCTATTATAGCACGTTGAAAATTGAATAGCAAACTGCAAGACATATAATGATACTTCCGTCTGGCTAACGTGATGTAAAGGGGCGGTTCTGCAAAGCAGGAATGAGGGCAAATCTCATATGGGTATTTACCACTTGTAGTTTTAAAATAAAAGTAATATTTTTAAAACTTTAATAATAGTATTGAAATGAAAGAAGGTGAGAATTTTGAAAAAAGGTTTGAATATTACATTTATAAATCCTAATACTGAAGAACAAATAGTACAAGCTATGGCGGGTGTTCTTGCTTATAATTTAGCTGAAAATGATGATAGTGTTACATTTAATTATAAAACTACAAATTCTTATCAAAATTCTCATGGGGAAATAGGAGTTGAATTGGAAATGTAGTATAAAAAATTATTAAAAAAATTTAATAAAAAGTCTTGATATTTTAATAAAAAGTTTGTATAATGAATATAATAGTAGTAGATATTTAATATCTGCTATAATTAAAATGTGAACCGCAACCCTATTTGCGAGATATAAATTTATAGGTGAGAGAATGTGAACCGCAACCCTGCTTGCGAGATATAAATGTGCAGGTGGAAAAATGTTAATTATAGTTAAATATGGGGTCTATAAACATAGATCCCATATTTTCATAAAGGAGAGATGTAGCAAAAATGATAATAGAAGATGGAAAATTTTATTTTATAAAAGACGAATTTTTTCATGTATTTAAAGATTATGGATTAATGGTTAATAAAGAAAATGGTAATAAAAGGCCCTGTTATTTTTGTTTTAAAGATAGAAAAAATAAAGAAATAATTTGGTTTGTTCCATTATCCACAAAATACGAAAAATATAAAAAAATATATGAAAGTAAGAAAGCAAAAAGTGGAAATAGACCGGTATATAACTTTATTTTTGGTAATGTTTTAGGAAAAAAAGCTGTATTTTTAATACAAAATATATTTCCAACAACAGAAAAGTACATAGAAAATAAATATGTTAATTCTAATATAGATGTAGAAATTCCAACAAGAGTTAGAGATAATGTAATTATTACATCAATTAGAGTAGTAGAATTGGCAGAAAGAGGAATTAATATTCCATTTTATGACATAATTGAAATGAAGAAAATATTATTAAATAAGTAAAATATAATTTCAAATGTCACTCGCCACCCTGTTGGCGACAAAATTAAAACTATTCCTGAAAGTGGAGTAGTTTTTTTGTGCTTTTATATTGAAAAAATCAAACTGATATGCTAAAATGTAACAGAACGAAAACGAAGTGACAGAAAATAAATGGAAAGTAGTGATGTTATGAAAATTGCAGCATACTGTAGGGTATCAACTGAAAAAGAAGCACAAATAGACTCATTAGA